>JADJJE010000025.1 GCA_016706685.1 Sandaracinaceae bacterium
TGCCCGCCGGACGTGGACCTCATCGAGGGTTTGCGGCCTGCGCTGTCCGTGCCGCAGCGCGCACCCGGGCGGAACCCGCGCTCCACCATCGCCACGGCCACGGAGATCAGCGACCACCTGCGCGTGCTGTACGCGCGCGCCGGGACACCGCACTGCCCGGTCTGCGATGAGCCGCTCACGTCGTCCACGGCGCAGAACGTGGTGGACAGTCTGCTCGCTGCCCCGGAGGGCACGCGGCTCACGCTGCTGGCGCCGGTGCTGCGCGGCGGCACGGACACGGAGCTCGCCGCGTGGCTCGAGCGGCTGCGCCGAGAGGGCTACGTGCGCGTACGCCTGGACGGGGCGCTCACGGAGCTGGGCGAGCTGGGCGACACGGCCCGCGCGCCTGGCACCAGCGCGCCGCGCGAGCTGGCCGTGGTGGTGGACCGTGTGGTCGTGAAGAGCGGCGTGCGAGCGCGCGTGAACGAAGCGGTGGAGCTGGCCTACACGCTGGCCGGTGGCTTCGTCGAGGTGGAGCAGGGCGACTTGCGCACCGTCTTCCACGAAGCGCTCACGTGCTCCCACGGGCATCCGTCGGTGCCAGCGCTCACGCCCCAGCTCTTTTCGTTCAACAGCCCCGACGGAGCGTGCCCCACGTGCGATGGGCTCGGTCGCGTGCAGCACTGGGATGCCGCGCTGGTGGTCCCCGATGCCACGCTGTCCCTGCGGGAGGGCGCCATCGCCGCATGGGGGAAGCCAGGCGGTGCTCTCCACCGGGAGCAGCTCGAGCAGATCGCCGAGCTTCGCGGCGTGGACCCCGACAAGCCCTTCGCGAAGCTGAGCGACAAGGCGCGCGCAGCTGTCCTCGAGGGCGTGGCCCCCGGCCCCAAGCGCGCGGGCTATGAGGGCGTTCTGCCCAGCCTGGCGCGTCGCACGCGGGACTACATGTCCCGTAAGTCGGCCGAGGGTGGGGATCCCGACCGCATCTTCGAGTACCTGGAGCGCGAGCTGGGGCGCTTCGCCACCGAGCAGCCGTGCCCCGACTGCGGCGGCGCGCGCTTGCGCCCGGAGGCGCGTGCCGTGCGCGTGGCGGGGGTGGGGATCGCCACGCTCCAGGACATGAGCGTGCGCGATGCGCGGGAGCACCTCGAGACCCTGGACCTGGGCGAGCACGCCCGCGTGATCGTCGATCGTCTCCTCGGCGAGCTGCGTGCTCGACTCGCGTTCTTGGACCAGGTGGGGCTCGGCTACCTCTCGCTCTCGCGCTCCATGGCCACGCTGAGCGGCGGCGAGGCCCAGCGCGTGAGGCTGGCCACGCAGATTGGGGCGTCGCTCGCGGGCGTGCTCTACGTGCTGGACGAGCCCACGGTGGGTCTCCACGCGAGCGACGTGGGCCGCCTGCTCGAGACGCTCACCGCGCTGCGCGATCGGGGCAACACCGTGTTGCTGGTGGAGCATGACGAGGCCGTCATGCGCGCCGCCGACCACATCGTGGACATGGGCCCCGGAGCGGGCCGCGCAGGGGGCGTGTGCTCTCGTCCGGGACGCTCGCCCAGCTGCTGGCGGACCCCCTCTCGCCCACCGGTCGAGCGCTGGCTGCTGGGCGCAGCGAAGACCCGGTGCATCACAAGAGCCCGCCACCCGGGGAGCTGCGCCTGCGCCACGCCCGCTTGCACAATCTCGTGGATCTCGACGTGAGCCTCCCCCTCGGGCGCCTGGTGTGTGTGAGCGGGGTGTCGGGCAGCGGCAAGAGCTCGCTCATCACGCACACCCTGGTGCCGAAGGCGCGCGAGGTGCTCAACGGCGGACACCCGGTGCACGTGGAAGCCGAGATCAGCGGGCTGCACCACCTCGACAAGCTGGTGCAGATCGATCAGTCGCCGATTGGCCGCACGCCTCGCTCCAGTCCGGCCAGCTACGTGGGCATCCTCGGTGAGCTGCGCGACCTCTTCGCAGGGCTCCCCGAGGCACGGGCCCGCGGCTATGCCAGCGCGCGCTTCAGCTTCAACACCAAGGGCGGCCGCTGCGACGCGTGCTCGGGCGAGGGCGTGACGCGCGTGGGGATGCACTTCCTGCCCGACGTCGAGGTCACCTGCTCCGTCTGCGCAGGGTCGCGCTTCAACCGCGAGACCCTCGAGGTGCGCTATCGGGGCTTCAGCTTCGCTGACGTGCTTGCCATGGACGTGGGCGCCGCCGCCGAGTTCTTCGCGGCGCACCCGCGGATCGCGCCCGCGCTCGAGACCATGCGGCGCATCGGGCTCTCGCACCTGGCCCTGGGCCGCAGCGCCACCACACTCAGCGGCGGCGAGGCCCAGCGGGTCAAGCTGGCGCGCGAGCTGGCGCGGCGCTCGACGGGCCGCACGCTCTACGTGCTGGACGAGCCGACCACGGGCCTCCACTTCCACGACGTGGACGTGCTGCTGGGCCTGCTGCGCGAGCTGGTGGAGGCAGGCAACAGCGTAATCGTCATCGAGCACGACTTGCGCATGTTGGCAGCGGCAGACCACGTGCTGGACCTGGGACCGGGGGGCGGGCGAGACGGAGGGCGGGTGGTGTTTGCGGGGACTCCCATTGCACTTCGTGAGTGCGCCGCCTCGCTCACGGGGCGTGCGCTGGCCGTCCGTGGTTGAGCGCCGAGAGTGAAAGTTTCCAGTGACCTGCCAACAAATAGGTTGACCCGATCACGAAACGGCGTCTATTCTGGGACATCTCCAACGGGCTATGGGCCCATTTTGGCTTACAGGAGGCCATCGCATGTCATTTTGGGAAGACCTTAGTTCCCCCGTGAAGGGTGCCCTCGTCGTGGGCGTCATCGGGATCATCGGCTCCGTTCTCTTGTGGGCCGGGGTGTTCGACGGCGAGCCGGAAGGCGGCGTCACCGAGCAACGCGGCTTTAGCGCCGAAACCGCCGCTCCCGCAGGCGAGTGAGCCAGGTTCGCTGAACTGCGGTGGGGCGCTTCGGCGCCCCGCTTGCGTTTACGCCCCAGAACGCTCGTCTGGGCGTCCGCCCTACCGCCGAATTTGCAGTGTGGGGGTGTTTCCCGGGTATCCTCTCGCGCATGGTGCGTGCCCTGCGTGTGCTCTGTGATGAGGCTGAGCTCGCCGTGGACGCTGCCGTGGTGGCCGCCGCGCTGGGGCTTGCGATCGCGCCCGAGGTCCCGCCCGAGGTGATGGTCAGCGCACGCGAAGCGCTCGCGCGCGGAGAATCCTGCGTTCTGACCCTGGCTCACACCCCGAGTGACGCAGACGTCGTGACCCTGGCCGACCTCGCGAGGGCCCAGGGCAACGTGGTGATCCTCGGGTTGCTCGAGCCGAGCTCCACACTGCAGCTCGCCCGCGATCTGGGTGCCGTGGCGGTGGTGGGTGTGCGCGCTGCGCTGGCGGCTGCCGCGCTTGTCCCGTTCCGCACCCACAAGCCGTGGCTCGCGTCGGCGCGTGGGCTGGGGCGGGCAGACCGAGCGCAGCTGCGGCTGTCTCCGGGTCATCGCGGGGCAGGGCGCTTCACGCGCCAAGAGGGCGGCCTGCTCGCCTACGAGACCGAGTCCGGCGAGCTCGCGCGCGCGGGGGAGCCACGGGACATCGCCGCAGCGCTCGACGCCTACCGCGGAGCCGAGCACGGCGAGCGCTTGAGCCCGCCCGCTGTGGAAGGCGTGGACACCGCCGCGGTGCTGGACGTCATCTTCGGCCCGGCGCGTTCGCTCTCGGACCCGGCCAGCAAGGCCGCGCTCGCCTACTACGATCTGCCCCTGCCCATCGAGGAGCTGTGCGCCAGCGCATCGCGCGCCGCGGCAGAGGCGCAGCGCATCGGGTTTCCAGTGCGCGTGGCGCTGGCGTCCCCCGACCTGCGCATCTGGGAGCATCCGGACCTCGCCGTGGACGGGGTGGACTCGGCCACGCACACGCGCGACGCGTTCCGGCAGATCATGGCGCTGGCCAAGACGCGCGCCCCCGAGGAGCGCCTGCTGGGCGTGACGGTCAGCGCCGCCACCCAGGCGCGCGCGCTGCTCCGCGTGAAGCTGGTGCCCATGCCCGCGGGGCTGGTGCGCTGCGAGTTGGCCTTCGCGGACCCGCACGGACTCGCGTCCGACGATGGCGTGCGCACCTTCCTGCCACGCAGTCGCGAGGGCATTGGCCGCGTGCTCGATGGCCTGCGTGGCCGAGCGCTGCTGTACCCGGACGACGCCGATCGCCGCGTAGTCGTGGACGAAGTGGGCGACGTGCTGATGCGCCTCGCGGCCTTCGTGCACGCGTTCCGTGAGCACGTCCGCGAGGTGGAGATCAGCCCGCTGGCGGTGCTCGTGGGAGGCGAGGTCGAGGTGCGCGAGGCCTGCGTGGTGGTGGGCGACGCGTTCGAGCGCAGCATGCTGCGCGAGCTGGGCTGAGGCCCCGAGGCGGCCCTGTCGCAGTCGCAGTCGTCGCCTCCGCGCCTTGCCAACCGACAGTGTGCGTGCAACCTGCGGCATGGCGTTTCGCAACGTGAGGGCAGAATCCACCAATCTGAGATGTGCGGTCCTGGTGGCCGGGCTGGCCGCTTTTAGCGGGTGCGGAGGCAGTAGCAACGAGGACGCAGGTGTGGTGGATGCCCGGGTGTCCACGGATGCTCAGGAGCCCTTGGACACCGCGGTCGTGTCCTGCGTGACCCCCGACGCCGACGGCGATGGACATGACGCCGTGGCCTGTGGCGGAAGCGACTGCGACGACGCGAACGACGCACGCTACCCTGGGGCCATCGAGGTCTGCGATCCCGACGATGTCGATGAGGACTGCAATCTCGCGACGTTCGGTACGACCGACGTCGACGGTGATGGGTACGTCGACGCCGCGTGCTGCAATGAGGGCGCGACTCGGACCTGCGGGACGGACTGCGCCGACACGCTCGCGGGCATCCACCCCAACCTCACGGAGGTCTGCAACGGGGTCGACGAAGACTGCGACACCGCGATCGACGAGGGGTCGCTCGTGACCTTGTATGCCGACGTGGATGGGGATGGCTTCGGCGCTGCCAACACCGCGTCCTTGCGCTGCGCAGGGACGAGCGGCTTCGCCACGGCGTCCACGGACTGCAACGACGGGGACGTCGCGATCTACCCCGGTGCCACGGAGCTGTGCGATGGGGCGAACAACGACTGCGACCAGGCGACCGACGAGTTCGTCACCACGCTGTACTACCCCGACACGGACGACGATGGGTTCGGCGCGAACACCGGTGCGGTCTCCGCGTGCGCGGCGCCGACGGACTTCGTGGCCGTGTCGGGCGACTGCGACGACGGGATCGGCGCGGTCAACCCCGACGCGAGCGAGCTGTGCAACGGGCGAGACGACGACTGCGCCGGCGGGGTCGACGACGTTGGGATGGCCACCTGTGTGGGCATGGGGGCGTGCCGTCGCTGCGGCACCTGTGTCCAGGGCGACCCCGTTTCCAGCTTCGAGGCTGCGCCCGCGCCGAACGGCAGCTGGGACCTCGACTGTGACGGCCTGGTCAGCCGGGAGTTCCCGAGCGACCCTGTGAGTTCCTTCGCGTCCTGGGAAGCGCACTGTGCAGCGGCTACCGCGGCGCAGTGCGAGACCATACTGGGGGCGCTCGCGATCCCGGAAGGGGGCAGCTCGCCGCCGTGCGGCGGAACGCGATACACGACTTTCGCCAATCTCTGCTTCTATGAAGGGACCAACGGTTGCCGTCCATCCATCGACCGCCGCCGAGACCTCCACCGCTCGTTGCCGCTGAGCTGCGCCTTGAAGCGAAGGGGCACGCTGAGAGCGGAGCGCCAAGCGACGCCGGCTCAGTCCGTTTCGTCTTCGGAGTCGCTCGGCTGCGGGCCCGACACGCGCTCGGTGGAGACCGCACGGCCCTCCACGAAGTACAGCGTGATGCTGCCCACGCCGAGCACGATGCCGGACCCCAGCATGATGTCGCTGTAACGGGCGAAGTCGCGGGCGTCATCCAGGCGGCCCTGGTTCTCGAGCCGCTGCGCGCGGATGCCGAGGCCCAGGCTGGTGCCCAGCGCGCCCACGGCGAGCGCGCCCACGATCCACGTGAACAGCCGGCGACCACGCACGCTGCGGTAGCTGGTCAGAGGCTGGAGCTGCACCGTGGCCAGCGCGGCGAGGCCCGCGCTCAGGCGCACCTCGCTGCGGAACGGGATGTAGCCGTCGAGGTCCACCGAGAGCGCATGCAGGCCGGGGTCGAGGGTCAGTGGAACGGACAGCGGGGAGACCCCGACGCTCGTGCCATCCACCGACACGTCGGCGCCAGCTTGGTCCACGCGGATCTCGAGCGTGCCCGTGGTGGGCGCCGCGTGCTCGGCCAGGCGCCGGGCTTCCGCCTCGGCTTCGAGCCGGGTGATGTGCTCTTCGATGCGCGCGCGGTCCGGCGGGTCCACCCGGTCGCGCAGGTAGCGCCGGTAGTACTCCACCGCCTGCTCGTAGTGGCGGAGCTCCTCGTGCGCGCGGGCAATGTTGTACCAGAGGTCCGCGGAGGGGACGAGCGCAGCAGCTTGCTCGAACGCGGCCACTGCCTCCTCGAACTGGCCAGCGTCGAAGTGTTGCTGCCCCCGAATGAAGTGCTCGCGGGCCTGGCGTGAGGCGTCTGCGTTCTCGGGAGTGCCCGTGGCTGGGCGCGAGCCGCGCTGAGCCTCGACGGCCGGAGCGCTGGCGAGCACGAGCCCCAGGGCGAGCCAGGCCCCGAACCAAGCGGAGCGCTGAAGGGTGGGCTTCGAGGGGGTGTGCGCGCGGGTCACTTCACCGCGAGGATACATCAGGGCGGACGTCGCCGTCGCCCGTTTGTGCAAGTCGTAGTTGTGCTAAACCGCGCGCATGACCGAGCCGACCGAGGGCCACGCCTCCCCAGATGCCGACGCGCCGCGCGAGCGCCGCTACGACCCCGCGAGCATCGAGCCCAAGTGGCAGCGGTTCTGGGACGAGGACCAGACGTTCCTCACGCCGGCCGACGACGACGCGCGCCCGAAGGCCTACATCCTCGACATGTTCCCCTACCCCTCGGGCTCGGGCCTGCATGTGGGGCACCCGGAGGGCTACACCGCCACCGACATCATCGCGCGCGCCAAGCGGGCGCAGGGCTTCGCGGTGCTGCACCCCATGGGCTGGGACGCGTTCGGGCTCCCCGCCGAGCAGCACGCGGTGCGCACGGGCACGCACCCCGCGGCCACCACCGAGGCCAACGTCGCCACCTTCAAGCGGCAGCTCAAGGAGCTGGGCTTCAGCTACGACTGGACGCGCGAGGTCAACTCCACCGACCCGGGCTACGTGAAGTGGACGCAGTGGATCTTCCTCGAGCTGTACCGGCGTGGCCTCGCGGCGCAGAGCGAGGTGGCGGTGAACTGGTGCCCGCAGCTCGGCACGGTGCTGGCCAACGAAGAGGTGGTCGACGGCCTCAGCGAGGTGGGCGGGTTCCCGGTCGAGCGCCGCCCGCTGCGCCAGTGGGTGCTGAAGATCACGCAGTACGCGGACAAGCTGCTGGAGGGGCTCACCGACCTCGACTGGCCCACGAGCACGCGCACCATGCAGACCGAGTGGATCGGCCGCTCCGAGGGCGCCGAGGTGCGCTTCGCCATCCAGGGCTCGTCGGACGAGACGGTGACCGTGTTCACCACGCGGCCCGACACGCTCTTCGGGGCCACCTTCATGGTGCTGGCGCCCGAGCACCCGTTGGTGGCCACGCTCACCACGGACGCGCAGCGCGCTGCCGTGACCGCCTACGTGGCGGCCGCACGCAACAAGAGCGACCGCGACCGCATGCAGAGCAAGGACAAGAGCGGCGTCTTCACCGGGGGCTTCGCGCTCAACCCGGTGAACGGCGCCGAGGTGCCGGTCTACATCGCGGACTACGTGCTCTACGGCTACGGCACGGGCGCGATCATGGCGGTGCCCGCCCACGACGAGCGCGACTTCGAGTTCGCCAAGGCGCACGGCATCGCCATCATCGAGGTGGTCAGCCTGACGGGTGAGCCGTCCGCCGCGCCACTCGACGCGGCGATGACCCAGCACGGCAAGGCCGTGAACAGCGGCGCCTACAACGGGCTCGAGACCGCCGAGTTCAAGCAGCGCATCACCGCCGACCTCGAGGCGAAGGGGCAGGGCAAGCGGCGCATCGAGTACAAGCTGCGCGACTGGATCTTCTCGCGGCAGCGCTACTGGGGTGAACCCATCCCCATCTACTTCCCCGTGGACATCGAGCCGGGTGTGGACCCCCGTACTGGGGCGCCGTGCACCATCCGCTACGACCAGCCCATCCCGCTCGAGCAGAGCGAGCTGCCGCTGCGCTTGCCCGACCTCGAGGACTACCGCCCGGGCGACGACCCGCAGGGCGTGCTCACCCGCGCCCTCGACTGGCGCTTCTTCCAGCGTGACGGCCAGTGGTTCGCGCGCGAGACCAACACCATGCCGCAGTGGGCCGGCTCGTGCTGGTACTTCCTGCGCTTCGTGGACCCGCACAACGACCAGGCCGCGTTCAGCATGGAGGCCGCCAAGCGCTGGCTGCCGGTGGACCTCTACGTGGGCGGCGCCGAGCACGCGGTGCTGCACCTGCTCTACAGCCGCTTCTGGCACAAGGTGCTGTTCGACGCGGGCGTCGTGCCGGTGGCCGAGCCCTTCACCAAGCTGGTGCACCAGGGCATGATCCTGGGCGAGGTGGAGTACACCGCGTTCCGCCTGGGCGAAGACGGAACCGGCGAGTTGGTGTCGTCCAGCGACGTGCGCAAAGGGCCCGACGCGGGCAGCTTCGTGCGCGCCTCGGACGGGGCGCTGGTGGCGGAGCGGAAGGTGCCCTTCGAGGATCTCAAGAAGGGCAAGTCCGGCAACTTCGTGTTCGCCGACAAGCCCGAGATCGCCGTGAACGCGCGCGCTCACAAGATGAGCAAGTCGCGCGGCAACGTCGTGAACCCGGACGTCATCACCAAGGAGTTCGGCGCCGACTCCATGCGCCTCTACGAGATGTTCATGGGCCCGCTCGAGGCCGTGAAGCCCTGGAACAGCGCGTCCATCGGCGGCGTGCGGCGCTTCCTGGACCGCTACTTCACGCTCGCCATCCGCGTGAGCGAGGCGGCCAGCACGGTGAGCGCGTCCGACGACACCGAGCGCTTGCTGCACCAGACCATCAAGAAGGTCACCGACGACATCGAGGGCCTGCGCTTCAACACGGCCATCAGCCAGATGATGGTGTTGGTGAACGACCTGACCGCCTACGAGTTGCCGCCGCGCGCGGCCGTCCAGACGCTCACGCAGCTGCTGCACCCCTTCGCGCCGCACATCGCGGAAGAGGGCTGGGAGCTGCTCGGCAACGCGGGCAGCGTGCAGCGCGCGCCCTGGCCCGAGCACGACGAAGCCCGCCTGGTGGCCGAGAGCGTGGTGGTGCCCGTGCAGGTCAACGGCAAGGTGCGCGCGCGCGTGACCATGCCGGCCGAGGTGAGCGAAGACGACGCGGTGGTGCTGGCCAAGGCCGATCCCGCCATCGCCGCGCTGTGCGAGGGCAAGGGCATCAAGAAGGTGGTCTGGGTGGCCGGCAAGATCCTAAACCTCATCGTCGTGTAGGTCCTTGTATGCGGGCAGCTTGTTTGCCACGCTGACCGCATGACGCTGCTCAACCCTCGGACTCGGTCCCGTGGCCCTCGACTGATCTCTGCGCTGGTGGCGCTCGCGGCGCTGCTGCTGCCCGCTGGGGCGCGAGCCGGTGGCTACGACACGCCCATGCTCTACTCGTCCCGGCACATGGGCATGGGTGGTGCCGCCGTGGGCTACGTGGGGGACGCCTCGGCGTTGTTCCACAACCCGGCGGGCCTGGCCCAGATTGGGCGCTACCACCTGCTCTTGGATGTGTCGCTGCTGGTCGGTGACCTCCAGGCTTCTCCCGTGGTGGGGGCCGAGAACATCACGTCCGAGCGCACCGTGGCACCGGCCTTCCTGGTGGGCGCGGCGTTCCGTGTGCACGAGCGCGTGACGCTCGGCGTGGGCGTGTTCCCCGTGGCGGCCGCCGGCGGCGAGTACCGCTACACCCAGCCTGGGGGCAGCGCCCCCGTGGTAGACCGCACGTCGCTCAACTTCTTCGAGTTCACGCCGGCCATCGCGGTCAACATCGACGAGATCGGCCTGCGCATCGGCGCGAGCTACCGCATCACGTACGTGCAGCTGGAGCGCGCCCGCATCCCCAACCCCCAGGCGGATCCGCAGCGCCCCAACCTGGAGATCAACGCGTCGGGCATGGACTTCCTGGGCTTCCGCCTGGGCGTCCAGTACCAGCCGCCGCAGCACCCCAACCTGCAGCTGGGCCTGAACTACCGGCACAAGACCACCACCACGGTGGAGAGCTCCGGGCCGGTGTATGCCCTGGGCCTGCCCCTCGGGGACGTCGAGGCCTCTTCGAATTTCGTCTTGCCCTCGCGCCTCGAGCTGGGTGCGCGCTACGACTTCGGCACCGCCAACTCCGAAGGCCACTACGCGGGCGGCGCGGCGTTCGACTTCATCTACGCGTTCAACTCGCAGAACGACGCCAGCGGCTTCCGCATCGGCGGCATCGAGCTGGTGCAGGTCTTCGACTGGACCAACGGCATCACCATGCGCATGGGCGGCGAGTACCGCATCCTGGACAGGCGCATGCCGCTGCGCCTGGGCTACTCGTACGACGGGAAGACCAGCAACCCGCGCTTCCCCACCGCGTTCGGCACGCCCGCTGCGGCCACCCACATCATGACCGTGGGCGGCGGCTACGACGCAGGCCCGTGGGAGCTCAACATCGCGTACGCACGCCGCATGGGCTCGGCCACCGTGACCCAGGCCAACATCGACGCGGGCAACGCGGAGCGCATCGCGCAGGGCCTCGAGACCTGCGACCTGTGCGGCGCGCCCGGCGATTACGAGATCACGCTCAACGGCCTCTACCTCGACTTCTCCTACGACTGGGACTGAGCGTCGGGCTGCTCTTGAAACGGCGTGTACGTCCCGAACAGGCGGTCGCTCAGGTTGAGCAGCACCGAGAAGTTCGTGGGCACACGCCGCCCGTGGTGGTGCTCGTGCATGGGTGCGGACGCGAACAGCTGCTTCGGGTAGAAGCGCATGTCGTAGCCGCAGTGGGTCACCATCGTGATGAACGTGTTGAGCGCCGCGTAGGTCACGAAGACCAGCGGGTGCACCTGCATCACGAACGGGTAGATGTAGAACGTGATGAACACGCAGAACGACTCCACGGGGTGCACGTAGAAGCCACTCCACACGGTGAGCGGTGACGACACGTTGTGGTGCACGTAGTGAACGTGGCGGAACACGAAGGGGCTGCCGTGCTCGAGCCGATGCCACCAGTAGGAGAGCACGTCGCCCACCACCATGCAGATGACCAGGTCGCGCGCGAGCTCCAGCAGGCTGGGCGCGAGCAACGGCACGTCGAAGCGGAACTCGATGGGCAGGTAGCGCAGCAGCACGAACACCAGCAGGTAGCCCGGCAACGTGATGGCCAGGTACAGCGCGGTCTGCTTGAACGGCAGCTTCCCGCTGATGAACACGTCCACGAACGAGAACACGGCGCCCGCCACGAGCACCGTGGTGATCACGGCGATGACGAAGAAGAGCGGGTGTCCCAGGGTGTCCACCCCGATGTGCTCGAGGCAGAGGTCCCAGAGGGGGGCGAGGAAGCGCGAGTCGGCTGACGGCATGCTCCTACTAGAGCGCGCGCGGGCCTCCTTCACCATCCCGTGAAGTGGGGGGCACGGGCAGCTCGATGGCCACGCGCAGCCCGGGCGAGCGGGGCGCAACGACCAGCGCACCACCCAGCTTGCGCGCGCGTGTGCGCAGGCTCTTCATGCCACGGCCCTTGGGCGAGCCTTCACCCGCGAGGCCCACGCCATCGTCCAGCACGGCCACCTCCATGCCGGTGCCGCCCGCACGCGCCGCGATGCGCACCGTCACCGTCTGGGCTTGGGCGTGACGCAGGGCGTTGTTCAGCAGCTCTTGGAGCGCGCGCATGACCTGCATGCCGGCGGCCGGCGTGAAGCGCTCGGTCAGCTCCGGGTCCACGTCCCACGTGAGCGTCACACCCAGCCCCTCGCAGCGCGGCGCCACACGCGCGCGCAGCGCCCCGAGCGCCATGCTCAGCGATGCGTGCTGCGGGTCGAGCGAGTCCACGATCAGCCGCAGGTCGTCGAGGCAGCTCTCGAGTCCGGCCACCAGGTCGGCTTCGTGCAGCGTCCCCGCGCGTGACTGCACCAGCAGACCCAGCACGTGACTCCCCACGCCGTCGTGCATGTCGTCCAGGATGCGCTGCCGGTCGAGCGCCAGCTCCGCCGCGCGCTGGGCCTCGACCGCCGCGGAGCGTGCGCTGTCGATGGCCACCAGCAGGGCGACCGTGGCGCCCAAGACACCCGCATCCCCAATGAGCCGCAACACCACGAGCGCGCCCGGCTGAAAGTCCTGCGCGAAGACCACGCCCGCGCGCGAGGCCAGCTGCAGGCCCACCAGCAGCGCTCCTGCGAGCGCGGTCCACAGCATGGCGGAGGCGCGCCCCGACACGGCATACACGGCCAGCGGCAGCAGGAAGCTCCACACGACCGCGGGCGACGCGGGCCCTCCAGAGCGCAAGGCGACAGTCAACGTGGCCCCGTAGGCCAGCGCGATGGTCAGGTTGCCCACGGTGACGGCCGACACGCCGCGCCGCAGCAGCCAGGGCACCAGCGCGAGCCCCACGGACACGCACGCGATGGCCAGCGCCGAGAGCGGCGACCCGAGGGCTGCATAGAGCCCACACATGGCCAGCGTGGAGAGGAAGCCGAGCGCGGCTTGTGCCACTGCCAGGCGCACGCGCCGCACGTCCTCCACGCTGAGCACGTGCGGGCCCTCGTCGGGGAGGAACCGGTCGGCCCACGCGAGGAGCCGCTCGCGCTGACGGGCGTCCATCATTCGCCGAGGTCGATGAGGCCGTGGTGCAGCGCCTCGAACACCGCCTCGCCGCGCGAGTTCACCGAGAGCTTGCGGTAGATGGCCTTCACGTGGTCCGTGACCGTGTGGTAGGAGATGCCCTCGGCGCTGGCCACCTCCTTGAACGAGAGCCCCTTGGCCAGCTGCTCCAAGACGCCGACCTCGCGCGGCGTCAGCGCGAAGGTGCCGGGCTGCTTGGACTCGCGCCGGCGGGGCGGGGCCGCGCCGCGCACTCGAGACAGGATGTGGCCTGCGACGGCGGGGCTGATGGGGGCCCCTCCGGCCAGCACGGCCCGAATGGCGCCAATCGCCTCGCGGCCGTCGGCCCCCTTGAGGACGTAGCCGTCAGCCCCCTGCTCGATGGCGCGTACCACGCTGCGGCCGTCGCCGAAGACGCTGAACACCAGCACCTTGCAGCGCTCGCCGTGGGGTGTCGCGCGCAGGCGTGGCAGCAGCTCGAGGCCGTCTCCGTCGGGCAGGCCCAGGTCCACCAAGAGCACGTCGAGGGGCTGCGCCACCAGCGCCAGCCCTTCCTCCAGCGACTCGGCCAACCCCACCAGCGTGAAGTCGGGCTCTGCGCTCACCGCAGCCCCCAGCGCCCGCGCGATGACGGTGTCGTCGTCGACGATGCCCACGCGGGTCACGCTGGGCGGAGGCTGGGACTCAGGGCGCACTTCCTCCAGTCTACCGAGAGTGGGCGGCGCCTGCCCTCCCCAATACGCGGGAGGGGCGGCGCGCCTACGGCAGCCTGCGGGTCCGCAGGTTCTTCAGTACGCGGTCGGGCAGGGCGTGCGCTCGAAGGTTCCGTCGGCCCGCGGCGTGTGCAGCGAGCAGACTGCGCGGCACTGCGTCTCGCTGGTGTACTCGAAGGTGATCACGTAGTTGCGGTGCACGTCTGGCGCGATCTGCACGCTGGCCACGCACTCGGCGCTGCGCGAGCCGGCTTCACCGCCGCTGATGCGCGGCACGCTGTAGGTGCGCACGCAGGTGTCGCTCACCGTGCGGCACACGGGCGGGCTGTCCGTGGTGCACTCCTCGCGCTGGCAGGCGTACTCCTCACGGCGCTCCTCGGTGGTGGCCTGGGGGCCCGTGCCCGCCTGGTAGGTGGAGGCGCCCACGGTGATGGTCTGCTGTTCGAGGCGCAGGCGAAGGCGCACGGGATGGCCGCTGATCTCGTTCGCGCGATACGAGGTGGTGTCGTAGAGCCGGTCGTTGATGAGCACGCGGGCGTCGTACGAGTCGCCCGTCATGCCCGCCACCTCGTGGAAGATCTCGACGGTGGCGTGGGGCTCGGCCTCGGTCGGCTGCAATAGGAACCCCGCGCACGCGGTGGTTGCGAGGGCGGCGGCGGTCAGGACGATGCGCAACGAGCTGCGACGGATGCTTTGAGTCACATGTTTCATGGGAACGAACGTGCCATGCGGCGGAGGCGGGGCCAAGGGGCGGGAGACGCAGCGGCGCACGCGAGCAGGATGCGTCACCCCGCGGTGCGACCAGTCGAGGTAGCGTTGCGCCATGCAAACGCTCGCGGTGCTGCGAATGGTGTGGGTGCTCCTGATGCTGGCGTGGGGGCTGCTGGCAGTGTTCCGCATGCCCACGGGCCTGCTCTTCTACGCCACGGTCGCGGCCACCGAAGCGGGCTACCTGCTCGCGCTGCTGACGCTGCCGGCGTTCGTGGGTGGCGTGGACACGCCGCGGGACATCGCGCTGGCTGCCGTGGGTGCGGCCACGGTGGTGTTGCTGCTGAGCCCGCTCGGCCGCGTGGGGGACGTGGCGCGCGCGTTGCCCGCGGATCTCTCCCGCGCGTTCGGAGAGTCCAGCGTCCCGGCCGCCGCGCCGTTTCGCTGGACGCAGCTGCTGTCCTTCGGTGACCCGAGCGTGCCTCGCGAGACGCTGACGTATGCCACATCCACCGAGGGCGGTGCGCTGCGCCTCGACCTCTACGGGGGCCGTGACGCCGCCGGCCCACGGCCCCTGGTGCTGATCATCCACGGCGGCTCCTGGCGCAGCGGGGACCGCACTCAGCTTCCGTCCATGGCGAAGCGGCTGGCAGCGGCGGGTTACGCTGTGGCGGCCATCGACTACCGCCTGGCTCCCAGCCACCGCTTCCCGGCGGCCCATGACGACGTGCGCGCTGCCGTGGACTACTTGCGTGAGCACGCGTCCGAGCTGGGCATCGACCCCGAGCGCGTGGTGCTCTACGGGCGCTCGGCCGGAGGTCACCTCGCGCTGCTGGCCGCCTATCGCTGGCATGCGCCGTTCGTGCGCGGTGTGGTGGCGCTCTATCCGCCCACCGACCTGGCCTACAGCTGGGCGCACCCGACAAACCCGCGCGTGCTGGACACGCACGGCACGCTGCGCGCGTTCCTGGGCGGCGCGCCGAGCGAGAGCGATGAGCTGGCGGTGCGGTATCGCGAGGCGTCGCCCTATGCCTGGGCGACCGCGGAGTCACCACCCACGCTGTTGGTGCACGGCGGGCGCGACGAGTTGGTGCGGCCGGTGCACAGCGAGCGCCTGGCGCAGCGCCTAACGGAGCTGCGGGTGCCTCACCACCTGCTGGCGCTGCCGTGGGCCACGCACGCCTGCGAGGCGAGCCCGGCAGGACCGAGCGCGCAGCTCCACGAGCACGCCGTGCGTCACTTCCTGAGCCGTGTGTTCGTCGCTCCTTGAGCGACGCGCCGTCACTCGAAGATGATGACCGAGTCGATGGGCAGGCGGAAGATCAGGAAGTCGCCGCGGGGCTGGCCGTTGGACTGAAACGCGCTGGTGGCGTCCTCGTCGTTCTCATCGAACCACATCCAGCGGGCCTCGGCGTCGAGGGAGTCACCCGTGCGCCCGGGGTCGCTGTTGTTGGTGGCCTGGCACAGGTTCGCGAACTGGGCATGACACGGGCTGTGGTCATCCCGCCTCGGTGCGCAGTCGCAGTCGGCGCCAGGAGCGATAGGCGAACACGGCGTTCTCCCAGTCGTCGGCCCACAGCGCCTCGGCCGTGGCGTCGCGGTACAGACGCATGGCCTGCACCTCGTCGCGCAGCACTTGCTCGGCGGCCAAGAGCAGGGTGGCCTTCGCCCGCTCCTGGTGGGTGGACGGTGCCTCCGGCGCAGGCCCGAAGTCCCGCTTGTCCTGCTCGAGCCCCGGGGTGATCAACGCGCGGAGGTTGGCATCTTGCTGGCGCTCCAGATCCAGGATGGCTTGCACGATGCGCACGGCCAGATTGCGTTGCTTCTCGTCCATGCCTCCATTGGTACCACGTGCGGGGGCTCAGCCCGCGACCAGCCGCGGCAGCCCGAAGCGAGAGGGCTTGCGCTCGCGGTGCTCCTTCGCCGCCAGGCGTCCTGCCACCACGCCGCTCGCCAGGCACGGCACCACGCCGGGGCCCATCACGCCTGCGCCCGCGTGGTAGAGGCCCTCGAGCGGACCCTTCGGCTTGTAGGCGTGCAGCGCGAACTGCTCGGGCAGCGCAGCGGGCCCATAGATGGAGCCGTCCACCGCGCCGGCGAAGTGCATGTTGGTCACGGGCGTGGACACGTCCTTCACGGCGACGTCGCCCACCAGGCCCGGCCAGCGACGCTCCACCGAGGCCAGCAGCTTGTCGCCCAGCTCGTCCTTGAAGGCCTCGTACTCTGCGGGGCGCTTCATGGACTTCGAGTCCGCCCACTTGGCGAAGGGCGCGAAGGGCGCGAGCGTGACCACCTCGAGCGTGGAGCAGCCCGCGGGGGCCATGGTGCCGGTGTCGTCCTTCAGCGAGTTGGGCGACAGGAAGAACGCGAAGTCGTCCGAGAGGCGCCCCTCGAGCGCGGGGCCGAACGCGGCCTCGATGTCCCAGGAGGGGTAGTCCCACACGTTGAACGCGCCCATGCCGTGGTCACGCAGGTCGCGCTCGAGCCCCAGGAACAGGCAGATGCTGCCCACCGACGGCACGGTCTTCTTCACCTTGCGGCGCATGCTGCTGGGCAGCACCGACGAAGGCAGGAAGCTCCCGTAGGTGAGCTTCGGGTCCACGGCGGAGATCACGATCTCGGCGTCGATGCGCTCGCCATCCGCCAGCGTCACGCCGGTCACGCGGCGCCCCTCCACGTTGATGCGGGCCACCTCGGCGCGGCGCCGGTAGACCGCACCGTGTGCGCTGCCCTGGTCTACCAGCGCGTCACGCAGGCTGCCGCTGCCACCACGCGGGAAGTACGAACCGTCGATGAAGTGCAGGAACACGGCCACCCCCAAGATGGCGGGTGCCTTGCTGGGCGGCAGGCCGTAGTCGCCGCACTGCGCCGCGAAGACGGAGCGCACGCGCGGGTTGCTGAAGCTCTGCGCCAGCAGCTCACCAAAGGTGCGCCGGTACCAGAGCGCCGCGATGGGCAGGCCCATGAGCCTGCGTGGGTCCCGGCCGCTGCCGTTGATGAGCCCGTGCAGGGCGCTCAGCTTCTGGATGAACGCGTCGATCTCGCGCTGGTCGGCCGGGAACAGCGCCACGATGCGGTCGCGAAAGCGATCGAGGCCCACCGGGATGGCCAGCTCGAAGTCGGGGAAGCGCAGCACGTCGAAGCCGTCTGGATCCATGGGGCAGAAGAGCTCCGACGCGTCCAGGCCCACGCGGCGCAGGATGCGGTGCAGCCCTTGGCCCGGCGCGGCCTGGCCCACGTAGTGGACGCCGGGATCGAAGTGATAGTGGCGCCGCGCGAAGGGGTTCAAGAACCCGCCCAGCTGCTTCCCACGCTCGAGCGCGATGACCTCGAAGCCCTCTTGGGCGAGGGCCACGCTGGCTGTCAGACCGCCTGCGCCCGTACCGATGACCACTGCTCGCTTCACCATGCCGTGCTCCTGTCTCTGTCTGCCGTCTCGCTGCGCCGCCATGTAAGCACCGCATACTTAAAGCGTGAGCATTGCTTACATTGATGCTCTGTGCAACAGAAAGTGCGAATGACCGAGCGCTACCACCACGGCGACCTGCGCGACGCGCTGCTCAACGCCGCCACCGGCATGCTGGCCGAGACGGGGCCGAGTGGGCTCTCGCTGCGTGAGGCGGCGCGGCGCGCGGGCGTCAGCACGGGCGCGCCCTACCGGCACTTCAAGGACAAGGACGAGCTGCTCACCGCGCTGGCCACGCGCGGGTTCTTGGCGCTGCATGCGGCGCTCGGAGCCGCCGACGTGCACGCGGCCGCCGCGGCACCCCTCGAGCGGCTGCGGTGCCTCGGTGTGGCCTACGTGGAGTTCGCCGTGACCGAACCCGCGCTCTTCCGCCTGATGTTCGGTGAGCTCGCGCCCAGCATGGACGCATCTCCCGAGCTGGCCGACGCCATTCGTCTGGCTGGCGCGCACCTGCCGCGTGCTGCGCAGGCGGTGCAGGCCGAGCTGCGCAGCGCGTCCACCGAGGACATCACGCTGCTGGCCTGGTCGGTGGTGCACGGCGTGGCGTCGCTGTACTTGGACGGCCACCTGCGCGCGTTCGAACGCAAGGGTGAAGCCGGCGGTGCGGGTGTCGCCGAGCGCGTCACGCGCGCGCTGGTGGCGGCCATCTCGGGTGCCTCGGCGTCCTGACCGCACCCTGTCCGTGCTCCTACGCCAGCTCCGCCAGGAACGCGATCACGAGGCGCGTAAACTCCGCCTCGGCCTCGAGATTGGAGAGGTGGCCTGCTCCGGCGAGCACGTGCAGGGTGGCTCCCGGAATGTGGTCTGCCAGCACCTGCAGCAGCGCGGGCGGCGTGACCACGTCGTCGGCGCCCGCGATCAGCAGCGTGGGCACCGCGATGTCCCGCAAGCTGGCGGTGTGATCGCTGCGCGTGGCGATGGCCACCAGGCTCGCCGCCACACCGCCTTCGGTGGCACCGCTCGCGAGCGACAACAGCTGCTTCGACAGCGCGGGCAGCGTGGCCTGCGTGTGGGGTGAGAGCTGCTTTGCGATCTGCGCCGCAACGAACGCCGCGGCACCACCACGCCGCAGCACGCGCAGGCCCTCCGCGCGCCCGAGCTTCGCGGTGTCCGAGTCCGCCCCCGCTTGGGTGTTGGCGAGGATCAGCCCACGCACGCGCTCGGGAGCACGCGCCACCGCGCGCAGCGCCACGTAGCCGCCCATCGAGAGGCCCGCGAGCACACACGTCTCGATCTCGAGGTGGTCCAGCAGCGCGAGCCAGTCGTCCACCACGTGCTCCAGCATGTAGGCGGTGCCGTCCTGGCTCCGGGTGCCCGCGCCCTGCACGTCGAACGCGATGAAGCGTGCGTGCCCCTTCAGCCCCTCCCGCTGCGCCTCCCACATGCCCGAGTGGTAGGGAAAGGCGTGCAGAAAGACGACCGGCACGGCCTGCGCGTCGCCGTCGTCGATGAACGAGAATGAAAGTGTCATGGGTTGGATTGTCTCACTCATTGAGGAAAGCGAGCACGTGCTCTGCCGTGCGGATTGGCGACTCCGCCGAGAGGTCGTGACCGGCCTCGGCGATCACCGCTCTTCGGACGTTGGGGATGGTGGTCAGCAGCTCCGCCTGGGAGGCGCCGGTCGGCAACGGATCACGCGCGCCCACGAGCACCAGCGTTGGCGCGGCGATGCGCGCCAGCGAGCTGCGCGCATCGTGACGGGCCGCCGCCACCAGCATGCGCGCGATGTTGGCGCGCGTGGTGGGACGCACGCGCGCGAGCGTTCGGATGCGGTCCACCTCGTCGGGATGCTCCGCCCGGAAGGCGTGAGACAGCACCCGCGTCGCGAGGCAGGCATCCACGTCCGTGGCGTTCTTGGTGAGGCACAGCGCGAGCGAGAGCGCGCGGCCGAGCGCCTGGTAGCGAAACTCGAGGCCGTACGGGACCGTCGAGGCGAGCACCAGCTTGTCCACGCGCGCCGCCTCGTCGATGGCGAGCCACTGCGCGGCCATGCCACCCATGGAGATCCCGTAGACATGGCAGCGCGGGACGTCCAGGTGGTCCAGCAGCGCTCGCGCGTCGGCCGCGCACCGACGCGTTGTCCACGCCCAGGGTGCGTCACTCGAGTCGCCGGCGCCGCGAGGGTCGAAGGTGATCACGCGCAGACTCTGAGACAGGATCGCGGCGAACGCGTCCCAAGAGACCAGCGACCCCCCGAGCGGGCTGAAGAGGAGAATCGAGGGACCACTCCCCCGCACCTGGTAGGCGAGCCGCGCGCCGTCGGAGAGGAGCAGGTCCATCAGGCTCCTGCAGCGAGGGCGTCGAGCGTGGTCTGCATGCGCGCGCGAACGTGCTCACGCACCGCCGTCGCGTCATCGTCGGCTCCCACACGGATCGGAGGGAGCACCCGCAGCCGGATCGGAAAGGGCAGTGGCAAGTAGGGCGTCCACGGACCCACCGCGAGGCCCCAGGGGAGGGCCAGCGCCAGCGGAAAGCGCTCGAGTCGCCCCCAGCGCGCCAGCTGGAGGCGGCGTGCGATGGCGCGACCATCGTTGAAGATGTAGGCGGAGCGATGGGCGCCGTGCACCACGATGGGCACGATGGGAACGCCCGCCTCGCGCGCCACGCGCACGAACCCGGTGCGCTCGCCCAGCACGATGCGGTCACGCTCGCGGCTGTGCCGGTACGCCTCGAGGTCGCCGCCCGGGTAGACCAGCACCTGGCCTCCCTGCGCGAGCGCCCGCAGCGCGTTCGACGGACACGCTCGCAGCGCGCCGAAGCGCTGTAGGAGGCGACCCGCTTGGGGCACGTGGCGCATCACGAAGTCGTGGGCCAGCGCGTAGAGCGGCGCATCGGCACCGCGCACGTGCAGCAGCGTGCCCAGCGTGCACAGGAGGTCCGGACCGGTGATGCCACCGTTGTGATTCGACACGTAGAGCGCCGGGCCGCTCGGGACGTGCTCGAGGCCGTCGCGCCGGAGCTGCAGGTAGCTGCGGTTGAAGCGCTCGACCGCGGGGAGCGCGCTGCGAATGAGCCCGGGGTCCCGCAGATCCAGGCGGTCGGGGTCGAACGGCGTCATGCGCTCGCCTCGAGCATGCCGTTGCGCCGCAGGGCCGAGGCTGGGATGCGGGTGCGGAACGCTACGGACGAGATGATCGCGGGGAACCGGCGGGCCAGGAGCGCGAGGCCACGCTGCGTGGGGGAACGAACGAGCGCCTGCGAAAGGGCGGTGGCCAGCATCACCTGCGGCCCGACGTCGCGTGCGAGCCGCTGCTGGAACGCGGTGGCGCTACCCCCCGCCAAGAAAGTCTCGGCGGCGAGCCGCGCGCTGTGCAGCGCGATGGCGATGCCGTCTCCCGCGAAGGAGGGGATCACGGCCGCTTGGTCGCCGAGCTGGAACACACCATCCGAGTACCGCTGGACGTATCCGTAGGGAATCGACGAGAGCGCCAGTGGCTTCTCCCAGCACGCCTCCGCGTACTCGAGGCGCCGGCGGAGGTGCGGTGACTCGGCGAGCATGGTGGTGAGGAGCCTCTCGAAGCGGTAGCCGAGGCTCTCGAAGCGGCTGCGTCGGACCACCAGACAGAGGTTGGCGTACCCGTGCTCGATGGGCTGCAACCCCGCGTAGCCGCCGTCGAAGAGCACGAGCTCCACGTGCCGCTCGATGGCGCACGTCTGCGCCTTGGCCAACACGTAGTGCATCTTGAACGCGACGAGGTCGTTCTGCAGCCCGCCCGTGCGAGCGTGGCCGCGCAGATCATGCTTCCCGGTGGCGAGGAACGCGGCTTGGCTCTCGAGATGGGTCGCGTCCGCCAGGCGCGCGGTGAAGCCGGACGTCGTGGGGCCCAAGGCGTTGACGCGGCGCCCACGGAGCACCTGCACCCCTTCCTCCGTTGCGCGCGCCAGCATCGCTTCGTCCAGTAACCGGCGGGAGAGGCTGCGCGCCTCGAAGGGCAGCGCGATCTCCGCTTGGACGCTCCGCTCGATGAACCGCACCGCGGTGATGGGCACCGCCCCGAGGGCATCGAGGTCCACGCCGCAGGCCGCGAGATAGTGCACGGCTTCGTGGGAGAGGAACTCCCCGCACACCTTGTCGACCGGCTGCTTCTCGCGCTCGACCAGCACCACATCGCGCCCCGCGCGAGCGAGCTGGATCGCCACGTGGGAGCCCGCAGGCCCCGCGCCCACCACCAGCGCGTCGAGCATCGGTGTCATCGATACCTCGCGAGCGTGAGCCGGAACGGCACCTGCCAGGCAATCTTCACGGCCCCGCTGGGCACGCCGGCTTCGAGCAGAAAGCGCTCCCAGTCAGCACGCGAGAAGGCCCGCGCGATGGACACGGGGCCGTCGTGCTGGACGAAGCGGTGATACCCCGCGAGGTCCGACCACAAGCGGAAGAACGCGTAGGGCACGCGGTGACGGTGCAGGTCGTTCACGAACCACCCGACCCGCGCGCAGTCCTCCATGAACACCAGAAAGCGCACGAGCGCGCCATCCGAGAGGTGGTGGGTGAAGAGCGAGCTCAAGATGACGTCGACGTCGGCCTCTCGCGCGTACTCGAACGCGTCGGCCGTGACCCAGCGGATGTCCAGTGCCGGGTCCGTGGCCTCGACGGCGGCGCGGCGCGACCAGGGGTTCATGTCCACCCCCGTGAGCTCCACGGGGATGCCTCGCTTCCGCGCCCACTTCGCGACCTGCCGCAGCATGTCGCCGTAGCCGCTGCCCACGTCCAAGATGCGAAGCCGCCTGCCGCTCGGCCGCTGGTTCACCGTGAGCGCGTCGAGGTAGGCGATGGTGGGCCGGTACGCGAGCGTGAGGCGATTGACCGCAGCCAGGTCCACCAGGCAAGCGCGGAAGTCCTCGAACGACACCGCCTCGGTGTCCATCAGCTCGTCGACGGTGGAGCGTTGCGCGAAGTCTTGGGCGGTCATTGGTTCAAACCTTGTGGAACAACATGGTCTCGGCGCAGAGGCCCGGCCCGAACGCCAGGGCGCACCCGCGCTCTCCGCGGCTGGCGTCCAGCATCACGGAGTCGAGCACGAACGAGAGCGTGGCCGAGGACATGTTCCCGTACTGCTGGAGCACGTCCCGGGAGGTCGCGAGCGCCAGAGCGTCGAGGCCGAGGCCGCGCTCGACGCCTTCGAGCACCGAGCGGCCGCCAGGATGCACGGCCCAACGCTCGATGTCGCTCGGTGGACTTCCACCCAGGATCGAGAAGGCCTCCGAGTCGAGCGCGCCCGCGATGGCGTTGGGGACTCGACCCGAGAGGTGCATCTCGAAGCCGGCGTCGCCTATGTGCCACGTGATCAGGTCTTCGGTGTTCTGGATGGTGGTCGCGTAGAAGCTGTCCATGGCGAGCCCCACGGGGTCGCTGCTCACCAGGGTGGCGGCGCACCCGTCGCTGAACAGCAGGAAGGACAGCATGGTCTCGAGGTCCACCGCGGCCTGCAGGTGCAGGGTGCAGAGCTCGAGGTTCACGATCAGCACTCGTGAGCGAGGCTCCGAGAGGACCACGTGCCGCGCGAGCTTCAGCGCGTTCACGCCCGCCGAACAGCCCATGAAACCCACGATGGTGCGCTCGACCGACTTGCGGAGCCCGAGCTGCCGCACGATGGCGTGATCCAGCCCCGGCGCATAGAAGCCGGTGCACGACGTGATGATCAGGTGCGTCACCCAAGCGATCTCGCCGCCCAGCGCCAGCTTCTCGAGGGCCGTCGCGGCCAGCTCGGGGGCGTGCCGCTCGTACAGCTTCATGCGCTCGGCCGTGCTCGGGAAGGCGCCACGCTCGTACAGGCCTCGGTCATCGAGCGAGGTCGCGTGGGGCTCCTCGTTCGCGCGAAGGACGGAGTACCGATGGTCGATGTGAGCGCGGTTGGCCATCCGGTCGAAGACCGCGCGGTCGGACGGATTCTCGAGCGACTCGCGAGCGAAGCGCACGAACGCCTCGTGGATGTCGTGTTCGGGCACTGACGTGGCAATGCGATTGATGTATGCGGCGGTCGTCATCGGCTTCCTACGCGGCCAATGCAACACGGAGGCCAGACCGGTTGGCGCTTGCCCGTGGGCGCGCTTCTCCTCGGGGCCACGTCGCAGACAGGCGCACGAGCCCCGATAGAGTGGTCTTCGGGGGGTCACGCTGCATCACTCTGATGGGGTACCGTCCACGGGATGACGGACTCGCTCCGACCCGGTCAGCCTGCCGCGGACCTCCGCTGGACGTGGACATCGCCCCTGGGGCCGCGAACGTACGAGCACACCCTCACGCTCGACGCAGCAGGGGTCACACTCGTGTCGGGTCTGTCCACACCGAGTGAAGTGAGCTGGTCGCTGGTGGCGGCCTTCAGGGAGCCGCACCTCATCTCCGGCCTCCCGCCGGAGGTTCGATTTGCGCTGGTGGAGGCGTTGGCAGCTCGCATCCCATCGAGTCACCTCGATACCTCCCGAGACCTGACGCGCTTGGCCTTTTGGGAGCACTACGAACGCCGCCGCGTGCAGTCCGAGACGTTCGCATTCGTCATCCCGCAGCAGGACCGCGAGCCGGTGGGCCACTCGTTCCGCCTCGACGGGCTCGGGCTACACGTCCCCGCCAGCATGCATGCGCCGGCCGCCCACTACCTGCCGGACGACGTCTTCGTGCACGGTCCACCGCTTCCGGCCGTGCCTCGTCAAGCGCGCTCCACGCTGCGCAACCGGCTGTTCCATGCGCTTCGAAGAGGTCACGCACTGCGCCCCGAGCACAGCTTTCCAGACTTGGACCACACCCTCTTGGCCCCGCAGCTCTGGGTGTGGGACACTCGCTCGGACGGGGAGAAGAGCGTGCAGCTGTCGCCCGGATTGGTCTTGGCCGGCCATCAGTACGGGCACGACATGGGCTTCACCGAGTACGCGCCCGAGCGTGTCTGGAGCGGTGCGCCGAGCGTGGACCTGGGGGCCCCTGACGCGGTCGAGCGCGAGCTGCGGGTCGCGCTGACTGCGGCACTCGTGCCCCCATGCGAGCCGCCCATCGCAGCCGGGAAGGAGCCGCCGCCTGCGTTCTTCGCGTTGCGACGGCGGGTGGTCGACCGGGCTCCGTGGAGCTGCTCCCGCGTGCTCGTGTTCGACGACTTTTCCTCCATCGAGTGGCGCCGGGAGTGGGGAGAGCGCGCGGCGCTCGGGCTGTACGCCTCGCTGCGTCCCGATGCCGAGCTGCCTCGCGCGGGGCTCCAGATCGACCGGTTCCTGCACCAACACTGCTACAACTTCCAAGACGACAGCGCTTGGCTCGCGTCGGACGGCACGGGGGTGCTGCTCGCGAGGTACTGCTTCGGCGCCGTGTCGGGAGACGGCGTGAACGATGTCTTCCACGTACTTCCGGTGGGTCACCGACGCGTGGTCTTCGAGATCTGCACCGACAGCTCCCAGGACACGCTGGAGGTGACCCTCTCTGCAGACCACATGACGGATCTCGAGGGGCTCAGCGACGAGGTGGAGGCGTACTTTCGGTGCTTCGATCTCGGCCCAGCCATGCGTCGCGCCATGGGGACCCGGCAGTTTTTCATCGACCACCTCAGCGTGACGCTGTAGCGCTCGGTGGCTGCTCTTCCCTTTCTCGCTGCGCATGGGCAGGCTCATCGGCATGACCACGAAGGCGCTGCGCTTCGCTCCCTACCTGTTGGCCACCCCGCGAACGCTGATGACCGAGCTGCGGGCGCTCGGGTTCGAGCGGCACTTCATGGGGCAGCGCTTCTTTCGGGAGTCGGATGCCGCACGGCTCTGCGAGGCGCTCTGGGGGCGCGCACCGTCTCGGTTTCCCACGCCCACGCAGCGCGGGTCCGCGACCTTGGACGGCTACGCCTCGGAGTTCGACGACCTGGGCGGGTCCATGGGCACGTCCTGGGCGTACGACTTCTGGGATGCGGAGACCGATGCGTGGGGTGACATGCCCACCCGCTGCGGCCTGCAGCTCATCCACCTCAGCTTCTGGGAGGAGCCCGTCATCGGCCGCGACGGCTCTGGTTCGGGCTCGAGAGCCGTTCGCCTCTTCGACCACGACGCGGACTTCCTCATCGTGTTCTCGGTGGAGACCCATCAGCGGCTGGTGTTCACCGCTGGCAAAGGCGCGGCCCGGTACCTGAAAAAGGTGCGGGCCGTCCTCGAGGCGTGAGCCAGACGGGATTCAGGTCTGCGGGATGGGCGCCGCCCCTGCGTCGGGCACGTCAGGGACCAGCACTCGCAGGCTCTTGGGCACGCACACCACCTCGAACGGTGTGGTGCCCACCTGCTCCCCGTCCACCATGACCGGCATGGGCTCGGACGTCTGCACGCGGACGCGCGAGGTTCGAAAGTGCGCCACGTTGTCGCGGTCGGCCGGCAGCCCCGCGAGCGCGCGCGTGACCAGGTGCATGCCCGTGAGCAGCGTGTCGGCGAGCCCCGCCACCGCCACCAGCGTGACGGCCAACTGCCCATCATCGGCCTGCGGCTCGCCCGGCCCGCGTGCCAGGAACGTCGTCGCGGGCGCGAGGTTCGCCACGGTCACGGCGCTGGCCTCGCAGCGAATGGCGGCGTCGTCCGTGCCGAGGAAGATCTCGAACGGCGCGCTCGTGGCCCCGAGCGTGAGCCCCGTGAACGCGTAGGCCAGCTTGCCGAAGATCGCCTTGGCCTCGTCGCTGGTCTCCGTGATGGCGTTGGCGTGCAGGCCCACGCACGCCATCAGCACCATGGTGCGGCCGGCCGCCGTGGCGGTGTCGATGGTGCGTGTGTGGCCCGCGACGATGACGGCGCACGCCTGGTCGCGCCCCACGGGGATGCCCAGGCTCTTCGCGATGGAGTTGCCCGTGCCGCGCGGGATGACGCCCAGCGTCACCTCGTCGCGACCCACCAGGACCGACGCCGCGGCCGAGACGGTCCCGTCGCCGCCCGAGGCCACCAGCACGTCCACGCCGCTCGCGAGCGCCGCCTCGGCAAGCGACACGGGGTCCCGCTCCGCCGAGACCTCGTGCGTGGTCACCGTGAAGTGGGGTGCGAACAGCGCGACGATCGCGTCCAGCTCCTCATTCGCTTGGCTTCCGGCGCCGGGATTGTGGATGATCGCGAGTCGCTGCATGGACGGCGAGTGTAGGCCCTGCACGACCCGCGCGCTCTGACCGCGTCACCCCCACTGGAACGACACGTGAATCATTCCCCGAGACGGTTGGTGATGTTCGCTGCTCTGGCTTCCCTCTCGGCAAGCGGGTGCTCGGCGGACTGGCACCCTTTCAACGAGTGCCACCCAGGCGAGGCGCGCTGCGACGGGGAGGTGGCTGTGAACTGTCAGATCGAGTCGGGCAACCCCTTCATGGAACGCTACGTCCTCGTGCAGCACACCTGCGCGGCGCCCGAGCACTGCGGTCGAGTCGGGGCTGAACGGCGCTGCCTGGTCCATCCTGAGCCGTGCTCGCCGGGCGCGCCGCGCCGCTGCGCAGAGAACGCGGTGGTCACCTGCGCGAGCCTCATCCCTGGTGTCCCCACACTGGCGTACGAGGTGGTGGTCGACCGCTGCGCCTCCGGCAACATCTGCGCAGAGGGGGACTGTGTCGGGCCGTTCGATGAAGCGTGCGACCCCGCCACCTTCGCGCTGGCCTGCCGAGATGGGCGCCCCGTGCGCTGCGCCGCGCTCGAGGGCGTCCGCGCGGGTCAGCATCGCGTGGTCTACGCCGAGGGGCCGTGCGTCAACGGCAACCGCTGCATCGAGACCTCGGACTTCGTGGCCTGCGGCGTGTCCGACGTGCCGTGCGACGCGAACACCTTCCGCACCCGCTGTGAGGGAGGCGCGGTGGTGAGGTGTGCTGCCGCCTATCCCCGTGCAGGCCGCGGCTGGACCGGGGTGGAGCAAGCACAGCCTTGTCCACACGGGTGCGCCCAGGGCGCGAACGGCGGCGACTGCGTGACCACGGCGCAGTGAGGACCCGGGGCTCCGTTCCTAGGGCGCTTCCACCCGCGTCCAGCCGCGCTTGATGTTGTCCGCCAGCATCTGCTCGGCGATGGCGTCCGCCTGTTCGCGCGTGTTGGCCAGGCGCACCTCGCGCTGCAGCGGGTCCTTGCGGCCCGAGCTGTAGTCGGTGAAGTGCACTACGTAAGCGGGGTAGCTCGCGTCCAGGCTGTCCTTGTGGGTCTGCAACAGCAACAGCTTCCGCACGCCGTGCTTGTCGCCCTTGTGCTGGATGTAGACCTCGCGGCGCAGGACCTCGCTGCGCGGCAACTGCACGCTCTCCACCTCGGCGTCCAGCGCGTCCACGTGGCAGCGCTCCAGCACCTGCGAGGCGCGCACATCCGTGGGGTTCACGCTCTTGTCGTCGCGCACACGCTCCAGCACGGGGTGCAAAATGCTCACGCCCTCCATGGGGCGGCGCGCTTCGTAGCCACGCTCGGTGCTGTAGGCCAGCACCATGCGCTCTACCGGGCGCTCGCTCGAGTCCGCGCTCTGCAGGTCCGTGAGGCGCACCTCGATGACCAGCTCCGGCCGCACGAAGCGGAAGAGCGCGCCCGAGCTGCTGGCGTAGCGGTAGTTGGAGCTCACCACCGTGCTGGCCAGGCGCGTGTACAGCACCCGGCGCTGCTCCTCCTCGCCCAGGTTTCCACACGAGCCGATCAGCTGCAGCTGCCCGTTCTCGCGCATGAGCGCCAGCAACAGCGAGCGCGCCTGCTCGGGAGCGTCGGCACGCACGGTGAAGCCAATCACGGCGGCGTCCAGCGTCACGTAGGGCTTCAGCTTGAAGATGCGCCCGTCGGTGGGCCGCAAGATGATGCCCTCGCCCTTGCCCTCGGCGGCCCACTCGCCAAACAGGCGCAGCGCGTTCTCGCGGTCGTTCACGATCTCGGTCTTGATGGCCGCCGTGCGCTTGCCACCTTCCAGCCACTCGCGCAGCAGGCGCAGGCGCTCCTCGTACGGCATGCCGTAGGCGTCGGCGCCATCCGTCTGCAGCACGTCGAAGGCCGCGAAGCCGAGCCGCTCGGGGGCGTTGTCCGACACGGCCGCGGCCACGTCGCCCACGCGCGGCCGCCCCGCCTTGCGCGCCGCGAACAGCTCACCGGCCAGCACCACGCTGCCCGTGGCGCGCTTGCCCAGGGTCTCGCGCGCCTCCACCAGCAGCGGCAGGTCGCCGAACATCACGCGGCCCCGTGGGTTCACCAGCGCGAGCTCACCGTCCCGCAGCACCAAGAACCACAGCTCGCCGTCGATCTTGGGCGAGGCAAACAGCGGCCCACTGGGGATGAGCTCGGGCTCGTCCGGCGTGAGGCTGCGGTAGCGGCTGGCGATGTTGCGCTTGTAGCCGCTCACCAGCGCGCGCAGGTCTTCATCCAACAGAGCGCCGAGGCCCGTCCGTTGGCCCGCGCCCAGCGAAGACGCCGTGTCCGTGCTGTAGAGGCTCACGCGCCGGCTCCTTCTGGGAGCTTCAGCTCCATGTTGGAGAGATGCAACAGCAGCTGGTAGGCGTCGCCCTGCACGCGCCCCTCGAGGAACGCCCGGTACGGTGAGCCATTGGTCTGGAACACCAGCGGGGCCATGCCCTTTGGCCCGGTTCCCAACAGCACCACGCTGTCTTTGCCGTCCAGCTCGCGCGCCATGTCGAACAGGTAGTCGAACGTCAGGCCGTCGCTGTGGATGAGCTGGATGGTGCGGCGGAACACGAAGCGGCGCACCACGTCGGCGCGCGTGAAGAGGCGCCCGGTGTAGCGCACGGGCTCCTCCACGTTGGTGTTGGGCGTCACGTCGGCCGGCGCGCGGCGCTCACGCTCGCTGCCATCGGGCGCGTAGACCACCTCCAGCACCTCGGGGGCGGCGTACAGCACCTCACCACCCGCGGTCAGGTACACCAGCTGCGTGTTGCCGATGCGCCGGCCCACACGCTCGAGGTCCACCTCCGGGTCGCCGTCCACGAGCGCCTGGTAGTAGTCCTCGCCCAGCGAGGCCACCAACGACTCGTGCAGGCCCGCTTCGGTGGTGGCCAGGTAGCGCTGGAAGCGCACACGCTTGCCCGGCACACCCAGCGGCGGGGAAGCCGGGGTAGGGAGGTTGCCGTACTGAACGGTCGCGTCGCGGCCGGCGGCGTTGGTGAGGTGAATGGGTCGCATCAGAACATCTCGAAGTCGAGGTCGTCGTCGTCCGCTTCGTCGTCGGCGATGGCGGGGCTGACTTGAGCCAGCGTCAGCCAAGAAGGCGCCACGGCTTGGCCGCTCAGGGCGAAGAGCGCGCCATCGGGGTTGCTCACCAGGTAGGCGAAGTCCTCGCGAAAGTCGGCGCGCGGGTTGAACGCAAAGCGGTAGATGGCGCCGGCGCGCAGCGACTCGGCCAGGGCCGGGTCCAGCTCCACGGGCGTGAGCGCGTAGACCGCCGAGATGGCTTGGTCCAGCAGCTCGGTCGCCGCGATCGGGCCCTCGAGGGGGCGCTCTTCCCCGAGCGAAGCGGGCACCAAGGGCAGCGCTGCGCCGCTCTCGTCGAGGCCCACCAGGTCCTTCGTGGGGACCCACTCGCCGCCCTCGTCGAAGTAGCCCTGGGCCGTCATCCCCGCGCGAATGAGCAGGGCACCGTCCTCGGTGAGCGAGGCGCGCGTGCACGGCTGGCCGCTCGGGTCGAGCGCCGTGCGCTTGCGGTAGCCATAGAGCTTGCGGCGCTCGAGGCGCGTGGGCTCGAGGCTGGTGAGTTGCCCCTCGTGGCGGAGCAGAATGGGCTTGGCCATGCGGCAGAGGGTAGCGCACACGAGGCGCTGGCCGCGAGCCATCCGCGAGCGTACCCTCGCGCTCGATGCGACCGATACGTTCATTCCTGGCTACAACGCTCCTCGCCCTCGTGGCGTGCTCCGACTCGCAGAGCCCGCCCGCCCCCGAAGAGATCTACGCCGAGATGCTGGTGAACGGCGCCATGCAGTACCGCGGCGTGTTCCCGCCCGAGGTGGTGGGCAGCGGCGGCCGCATCAACTACCGCTGGGACCCGGAGACCCCCAACGGCCCGCGCTGCATCGGCACGAGTGACCCGGAGACGCGGGTGTTCGAGGTCATCACGCGCGAGCGCGACAGCGACGACCTGATCATCTACCTGCAGGGTGGCGGCCTCTGCGCGGACTCCACGGCGGGCGCGTGCGAGCGCGAGGGGATCCCGTTTCTCCCTTCGGGCATACTCTCGGGCGCCATCGACCAGCCCTTCCGCGACTTCGACCTGGCCTACGTCCCGTACTGCGACGGAAGCCTGTTCCTGGGCGACGTGACCCAGACGCTCGACGGCGAGGAGTACGTCCAGCGGGGCCGCCAGAACATCACGGCGGCGCTCGACGCCATCGCCACGCGCTTCCCCAACCCGCCCCGCATCGCGCTGGTGGGCGTGAGCGCAGGCGGCTTCGCCACGCTCTTCGCGGCGCCCATGGTGCGGCTCTACTTCCCGGACGCCGAGGTGCTCGTGGTCAACGACTCGGGCATCGGCATCACGCGCGGCGAGCGCGAGCCGGAGTTCGTGGACGAGCTTCTCGTGTCACTGGGTGCCTCACAGTTCGTCCCAGACAGCTGCGAGCAGTGTTTCGTGGGTGGCCACGCCATCCAGTTCGCCGACTGGGTGCTCTCCCGCGACACCTCGCTGCGCATGGCGGTCATCAGCCACACCCGTGACGACACCATCGCAGGCACGTTCCTGGGTGTGCCCATCGACTGGTTCGAGGCGGAGCTGCGGCGTGAGACGGCCATCCTGAGCGAGCGCTATCCCGGCCGCTATCACCGCTACTTGATCGACGGCATGGGCCACACCGCCATCGTGGCGGGCACCATCACGGGCGTGGGAGACAGCACGGCCATCTTCGCGTGGCTGGGCCAGTTCCTGAACCACGACGCAGCCTGGACGGACGTGGAGCAGCCCGGTCTCGTCGACTGAGCCCCTTCTTCGTCGCGCTGCGGTACCCTCCGCACATGGCCCACCGTCACACCTCCCTCGGCTTCTTCGCGCTGTCCGCGCTGAGCCTGCTCTCGGCTGCATGTTCGTCCGAGGCGCCCTCGGCGCCCGTGCCCGCTGCGCCGGTCCCAGCACCCACTGCACCGGTGGTCGCTCCTCCCGCGCCGCCCGTGGCTCCCGTGGCACCGCCCGCTCCCGTGGTGGGCGCCAACGTGCCGGGCACCATCGTGTTGGCCAACTACCGCGGCCTCGGCAACTACTATGTGGGCGTCGTCACCGCCGTGACCGGGTCGCAGCTGAGCGTGCTGTATGCCGATGGCGACACCGAGACGCTCGGGTCGGACGCCGTGCTCCCCGACCGCCTCATGCCGCCGCTCGCCGGGGAGGCCGTGGTCGAAGGCACCTACGTGCCTGTCAACATCGAGCACCGCGTGGGCCACGCCCTCGGTGTCTTGCACACCGACGGACGGCGCTGGTGGACGTCGGTGGCGCTGGTGCGCGTGGCGAGCGCGACCTTGCCTGCGGGCAACTACGTGCCGAGCCCGCCCGCGCCCTTCGGCCAGGTCGGCTCCATCGTCTTGGCGCGCTACAGCGGTGACAGCCACTGGTACGAGGCCGTGGTCGGGCACGTCATCGGGGAGTTGCGCCGCGTGGTCTACGCGGACGGTTCGAGCGAAGACCTGCCCATGACCGCGCTGCGCGACGGAGGCATCGCGGTCGGTGCGCGCATCGAGACACGCGCGCCGCAAGCGCCCGAGTGGCTGCCGGGCACCGTGCTGCTGCGCGCGCAACACGGCGTGCAGGTGGAGCTGGCCAGCGGTGAGCGACGCTGGGCCGCCGTGGGCCTCGTTCGCGTTCCGGCCAGCGCCAACCCCTGAAGCAGGCTCATGGCGCCGTGCGTTGCTGGATGCGGCGCCACAAGAGCACGCTGGACGCGCTGACCTCCACCAAGAACGACAGCCATCCGGCGAGGGCGCGCATGCCGAACCCGAAGATGCCGAGCGCGGCCAGGGCGGGGCTGATCACGGTGGCGTTGATCATCACCACCACCGATGGGTAGCGCGGGTCACCCGTGGCACGCAGGTAGCCCTGTGCCACGAGCGAAGTGCACTCCAGCACGAGCAGCGCCGCGCAGGCCCACAGCACCACCACGATCTCGTCGTCGCCCGGCACCAAGCGGGGCCCGAGGATGGGCGCCAGCACGGCCGCCAGGAGCGCCACGCCGCTGGCCCAGCCCACGCCCACGCGCAGCGCGAACGAGGCTGCCGCGCGCGCCCGCTGGTGCTCGCCCGCGCCGGCCAGCCTCCCGGCCACCAGGCTCACCGCTTCACCCAGCGCGACGGACGGCAGGTTGCCCAGCAGCAAGAGCTGCAGCCCGATCTGATGGGCCGCGGCGGAGGAGTCGCCGGTGCGCGAGATCATGGCCGCGATGCCGGCGAACGCGCCCGTCTCGAGCAGCTTCTGGCTGGCGAAAGGCAGACCGATGGTGAGCAGCGCCTTGGTGTGCGCAGGCGTGGCCTCGCGCAGCCCGAAGCCACGCGGGCGCTGCACGCGGCCCAGCCAGAACACCTGAAGCGCCACGGCCATGACGGTGGTGAAGGCCACGCCGCGCACGCCCCAGTGCAAGAGCTCCACGCTCACCCAGTTGAGCACCAGGTTCAGCACGTTGGCTGCCACGATGGCGCGCAGCGGCGTGGTGGTGTCGCCACGGCCGTAGAACGCCTCGCGCAGCGCCATGAGCGGGAACAGCATGGGGATGGACAGCGTGCGCACCCAGATGTAGTCGCTCGCCGCGGCAGCCGATGCGGCAGTGCTGAGTAGCGCCGGCGTCAGGAACCCGAGGGCCACCAGCAGCACCACCGTGGGCACGATGGCGCGGGCACCGAGGCGCAGACCCGCACCCAGGTATCCCAGGCTCGCTTCACCGCGCCCCTCGGCCTGGGCCATGCAGATCTTGAGGCCCCGCAGCAAGGTCCCGGTGGTGATGATGACCGTGAAGATCAGCGTGCCGGCGAGCCCGACGCCGGCCAGCTCGGCCACCCCCAAGCCCGTGACGAACGCCGTGTCCACGGCAGACATGAGCGCGAAGGAGAAGGCCGACGTGGCCAGCGGCACCGCGGTGCGCACCAGCTCGAGGCGGTCGGGGTGCGCCCGAAAGAAGCGGTGTTGGCTGACCGAAAGCATGATCCAAGACTGGTTCCCTGGGGCACGCGCGCGCTCTCGTCAACGCTCACACCGGCGTACACGGAGCGGCACACACAAGTCGCAGGCCACGCAGCACGCGCTCGTGCTCGTGCTCGGACGACGCATCGGTGCTGTTCGCGCTGCGCGCCACGTGGGCTGCCCAGCGCTCTTCCGGGAACGACGCCACGTAGCGCTCGTCGATCACGAAGAGGTGGTCACGCGCCAGGTCCAGCTGCGCGAGGGGTGCGCCCAGCGCCTCGAAGCAGGGCACGATGCGCGCATCGAACAGCGCCTGCTCCAGCGTCATGGGGCAGGCCTCGAAGGCCCGGTCGAACGCCTCCCACGAGCGCGTGAGCTGTTGCACGCGGGTCAGCGCGAGCGGGTCGGTGGTGCGCACCACGTGGAGCCCGGGTGCCACGTGCGGGTCGTGGTCATCCAGCAGGACCAGGCCGAAGCCGTGTGCGTGCGCCACCCAGAGCTTCCGCGCGTGTTGGAGCACCCCCTCGTCCGGTGCGTCCAGCGGGTCCACCGGCGCTGCGCCCAGGGCCAGCAAGCTCACGCGCACTGCGTTCGCGGTGGCTGGCTCCCCGTCGCGCATGACCTCAGCGCAGCCCTGGAGCTGCGTGTCCCGACTGGGCCACGTATTCGTCATAGCCGCCGGTGTAGACGCGCGGGCCCTCGTCCGTGAGCTCCAGCACCCGGTTGCTCAGCGCCGAGAGGAACGCGCGGTCGTGCGAGACGAACACCATGGTCCCGTCGAAGTCGCGCAGCGACTCCACCAGCATCTCCTTGGTGCCCATGTCCAAGTGGTTGGTGGGCTCGTCCAGGATCAGCAGGTTGGGCGGATCGTAGAGCATGCGCGCCAGCGCCACGCGCGCCTTCTCACCACCCGAGAGCACGCGGCAGGGCTTGTCGCCCTCGTCGCCCGAGAAGCCGAAGGCGCCCGCCAGGTTGCGAAGCTGCCCGAGGCTGGCGGTGGGGAAGGGCCGCTGCAGCGACTCCACCACGGTGTCGTTCGGGTCCAGCGTCTCCATCGCGTGCTGCGCGAAGTAGCCCATCTTGATGCTGGCGCCGAGCACGATCTCGCCCTTGTCCGGCTTGCCGTGCCCCGCCATGAGCTTGAGCAGCGTGGACTTGCCGGCGCCGTTCACGCCCATCACGCACCAGCGCTCGGTGCGCCGCACCAGGAAGTCGAAGTCGCTGTAGATGGGACGGTCCCCGTAGCCCTTGCTGATGTGGTCCACCCGGATCACGTCGTCACCACCGCGTGGCGGCTTCTTGAACTCGAAGCGCGTGCGCGCGCTGCGCCGCGGTGGCTCCACCAGCTCGATTTTCTCGAGCTTCTTCACGCGGCTCTGCACCTGCGCGGCGTGGCTGGCGCGCGCCTTGAACCGGTCGATGAAGGCCTGCTCTTTGGCCAGGCGGGCCTGCTGCCGCGCGAACTGCGCCTCCTGCTGCACGTCCTGGATGGCGCGCTGCTGCTCGTAGAAGTCGTAGTTACCCGTGTAGGTGGTCAGCTCGCCACCGTCGATGTCCACGATCTTGGTGACCAGCCCGTTGAGGAACGCGCGGTCATGCGACGTGAGCACCAGCGCCCCCTCGAACGCCCGCAGGTAGCTCTCGAGCCAGATGATGGACTCGATGTCGAGGTGGTTGGTGGGCTCGTCCAGCAGCAGCGCCTTGGGCCGCATGAGCAGGATGCGCGCCAGCGCCACGCGCATCTTCCAGCCGCCGGAGAGCGCGTCCACGGGGCCGTCCATGACCTCTTGGCGGAAGCCGAGGCCCGCGAGCACCTCGCGCGCGCGCGCCTCGAGCGAGTAGCCGCCCAGCTCGTCGTAGCGCGCCTGCACGTGGCCGAAGCGGTCCACCAGCGCGTCCAGCTCGTCCATGCGGTCCGGGTCGGCCATGGCGTTCTCGAGCTGCGCCAGCTCCTCGCCCACCACGGACACTTCGCCCGCCCCGGCCACCGTCTCGGCCACCACGCTGCGCCCGGACATCTCGCCCACGCTCTGGCTGAAGTAGCCGATGGTCACGCCCTTCTCCACCACGATGTTGCCGCTGTCGGGCGGCTCCTCGCCCACGATCATGCGGAACACGGTGGACTTCCCTGCGCCGTTCGGGCCCACGAGGCCGATGCGGTCTCCCGCGAACGCGCCCATCGAGGCTTCGAGGAAGAGGATCTGACGACCATGCTGCTTGCTGACGGAGTCTAGGCGGATCACGGCGCGCAACCTGACAGCTCGCGGTCGTGCACTCAACCCGGTTACCATCATCCGCATGCGGCGTCGCAGATTCCTGGCCGGTGGTCTCATCGTGCTCTCGCTGGCGGTCCTCGCCGGCGTCGTCTGGTTCTCGGAGCCGGTACAAGACGCGCTCATGAACCGCGTCGTCCAAGGCCGGGCCGCCCAGCGCCGCTACCTGCACGACCCGAGCGCGCTCCACGTCGTGTTCTGCGGCACGGGGTCGCCCTTGCCCGATAGGCGTCGCGGGCCGCCCTGCATCGCCGTGTACGCGGGGGAAGAGCTCCTGCTGGTGGACGCCGGCGATGGCGCCGCGTCGCGCCTGGGCATGATGCGGGCGCCCGTGGGTCAGCTCGGGACGGTGCTGCTCACCCACTTCCACAGCGACCACATCGGAGGGCTCGGTGACGTGGTGCTCCAGAGCTGGGCTGCCGGGCGCCGCGAGCCGCTGCAGGTGTATGGGCCCCCCGGGGTGGAGAGTGTCACCGCGGGCTTCGAGGCCGCCTTCGCGCTCGACTCGAGCTACCGCACCGCGCACCACGGCCCGGAGTGGATGCCCCCGTCTGGGGCGCGCATGACGGCCCGTGTGGTGCAGGTGGCTGGCCCCGACGACGTGGTCACCGTGTTCGAGCGTGGCGAGCTGCGCGTGCGCGCCTTCGCCGTGGACCACAGCCCGGTGCACCCCGCCTACGGCTATCGCGTGGACTACCGGGGCCGCTCGGTGATCTTCAGCGGCGACACCATCCAGCAAGACATCCTCGCGCGCGTGGGTCAGGGCGCGGACGTGATGGTCCACGAGGCGCTCGCACCGCACATGATGCTGGCGGTGGCGGACCAGCTGGAGCGGGCAGGCGACCGTCAGCGCGCGCAACTCGTGCGGGACACGCTGAGCTACCACGCCACCCCGGTGCAGGCGGCCGAGACCGCCAACGCGGCGGGGGTCCGCCTGCTGGTCTACAGCCACGTCGTCCCGTCGCCGCCCAACCTCGTGGCGGAGCGCGTGTTCCTGCGCGGGGTGCCGGAGGTGCGGGGCGGCGGGCTCGTCTTGGGCTTCGATGGCCTGCACCTCGAGCTCCCGGTGGGCTCGACGGACATCCGGCAGCACGAGCTCGACTGAGAACCTGCTCGGTCACCGCGCGGGCGGGCTACACTCCGCCCGCCATGCGCCAGGACCTGCTCGCTCGCCTCAAGCTCCCCCCACGCCGCTTTCGTCGGCTCGTGCTCTTCGCCATGTTGGTGCCCACCATCGGGTTCTCGTGGGGCGTGCGCACGCAGGGTTGCAACGTGGACACGCCGGTGGCTCTGCTGCCTCCCATTCGCACCCTGAGCTTCGCCGACGCCGACATGGCTTGGCTGCTGGCGCTGGCGCTCGTGTGGCTGGTGGCGCCCATCGGCATCGAGCGCGTGGCGAGCGTGGGGAAGCGCGCGTTGCTCAACCTGGCGAGCGCGCTCGTCGGCGGCTTCCTCGCGTTCGTCGCGCTCTTCGCCGCGATCTTCACCGAGACCATCTTCGGGCGCTTGCTCGCGGTCTCCATCGCGGGCGGCATCGGCATGACCTGCATCGGCGCGCTGGTGGTGGAGGCCTGGTCCTGGGTGGTCACCGACGTGGTCGCCGCGTTGCGCCGCCGCAGAGCGTCAGTCGAAGGGCGGCCTTCAGCGCCAGGGGCCGCGAGCGAAGTCGTCGTAGCGGACCGGGTCGCCGGGGAAGAGGGGGGTCTGCCAGGCGACCGGGACGCGGTCGAAGACGAAGCTGGACGGGTCTGACGCCCAAGGCGCCGCGAACGCGTCGCGCAGCACGTCTTCGGCCAGCTTGGTGTGCGGGCTGAAGCCCCACCAGGCCTCCTGCGACACATCGTCGAGGCTGGCGTAGTAGCGCCATACGAAGAACCCCGCGAACCACCGCTCGCCCAGGAACGCGCGGAACATGGCCTCGAGCGCACGCGCTTGCTCGCGCTCGTCGATGACCACGCCCTCCATGCCGTCGGGCCAGAGCCAGGGTTCAACCGCCGCGTCGGCGCGCGTGGTGTAGCCCACCTCCACGAACAGCACGGGTCGCTGAATGGTCTCGGCCAGCACGGCCACGTCACGCGCGCGCTGCATGGCACCCTCGAGGTACTGCTGGTCGGTGGCGCCGTTGGCTTGCGCCAGTGGGTAGAACGCGTTGACGCCGATGAAGTCCAGCTGGTCCCAGAACAGCACGTCCTCCACCTCGTCCCAGTTGGCGCTGTAGGTCAGCAGCCCCGGGAAGATGGCGCGCACGTCGCGGATGAGCTCGGTCCAGAAGCGTGGGAAGCGCCCCGACCAGCTCTTGCACTCCACCCCCAGGCTCAGCGCGTCGGCGCCTGCGTCGGCGGCGTCCTGCGCCCAGCGCAAGAGGAACGCGCGGTAGCTGTCTTGGTAGGCCAGCCAGCCCTCGGGGCTGCCCGGGTCCACCTCGCCGCGCCAGCCTTCGGTCTCCACCCACAGGTGCGGGATCACCAGCACGCGGATGCCGCGCTCGCGGGCCTGCTGAATCATGCGCCGCACGGCCACGCGGTTGTCTTCGTAGGGCGCCTCGAAGTCCATCTGGATGTCCGTGCTGGACAGGGACCACAGCCGCCCGAACGGCGTGAGCGACACCCACGTCACGCCCATCTCGGCCAGGTGGTCCAAGAGCGCCGCGCTGTAGGGCGTGCCGTAGCCGCGCCCCGGCTGCTGCGAGGACTCGATGGGCCCAATGGTCACCCCGCGGATGCCGCCACGCTGAGTCTCGGTCCACGCCAACGGGCCGCCCGTCACGAGCTGCGCCTCGGAACGCGATGCCACGCCCAGCACCAGCCAGGCGGTGAGCGCGAGGAAGAGCGGCGTGAGCGTGCGGACCACGGGCAGGGGGGTAGCAGACGCCTCGCGGGGGTGCACCCTGCTGGTGCGCCCCGTAACGCGGATGGGGCCCCGCTCGACAGACACCCGTAAGGAAGCCCCATGACCGCCGCACCCGTGAAGATCTACGTGACCGCGTACTGCCCCTACTGCCACGCGGCCCTGCGCCTGCTGGACGACAAGGGCGTGACCTACGAGCGCGTGGACGTGGACGGTGACCGCGCGGCGCGTGCGTGGCTGCGCGACGAGACCGGCCAGAGCACGGTCCCGCAGGTCTTCATCGCTGGCCGCTCGGTGGGTGGCTACAGCGACATCGCTGCGCTGGACCGGCGCGGTGAGCTGGACGTCTTGCTGCACCCCCCCGCCTGAGCCACTGGAGCGCGGGGCGGGGGGGCGAGCGGTGCAGCGTCACTCCGCAGCGAGCGCGTTGTTCTTCTGGTCTTCCAGCAGCCCGAGGCCAATGGCCATGGCGCGGCGGGCGCGCTCGAGCAGCTGCTCGTCGGTCGCGATCTTGGCGGTGGCGCGCTCCACGCGCTCCGTGAGCACGGCGTTGGCAGCGGTGAGGCTGGCCACCTGGCTCTCGGCGTCGGCCTTGCCCGTCTCGAGCGCCGCGATGGTGGCGGCCTGCGCGGCGGTCTGGGCTTCCAGCTCGTCGCGCTCGCTGGTGCGCGTGCCCAGGTCCGTGAGCAGCTGATCGCGCTCCTCCTCGGTCATGGCCAGCCGCGAGTTGAGGCTGGACTCGCTCTCTTCCAGCGCGGCGATGCGTGCCCGCGCGCTGCCGAGTGATTCGTCGAGGCCAGTGGCCTCGGCGCTCTTCGTGGCGAGCTCCGTCTCGAGCTGCGCCACCTTCGCGGTGAGGTCCGTGCCCTTGGCAGACGCCTCGGCCAGCTTGCTCTCGGTCTCCGCCAGCTTGCGGCCCACCAGCGCCAGCTGCTTGCTGTGCTCGGCTTCGGCGGTGGCGATGGCGCTCTGCTTCTCGCCGGCCAGTGCCGCCTCGCGTGCTGCGAGCGTGCTGGCTGCGGTGTCGCGCTCGCTGGCCACGCGGGCCTCGAGCTCGGCGGCTGCTGCAGCCGCGTTCTGCGCCATGAGCCCCTCGAGCTCGGCACGCAGGGCCGAGAGCGCCGACTCCTGTGCGCTCGCGGCGTTGCTCTCGGCTTCGGCCAGCGCATTCGCGCGGGCTTCGTCGCGGGCGCGCAGCTCGTCGGCGTGCGTGGCGGCGCGCGCGGCGGCCTCGGCGCTCAGCTCGGCGCGCAGGGCCTCGAGGGCGGCGGCGTGGTTGCCCGCAGCCTCCTCCATCTGTGCCGCCTGCGTGGCGCGCAGCCCCGCGAACTCGCCGTCCTTGGCCTCGCGCAGCGCGGCGAGCGCAGCGGCCCCGGCGGCAGCGGCAGCCGCGGTGGCCTCTTCGCCCTTGGCGCGAGCCTCATCGCGCTCGGACTCGGCCTTGGTGGCCTTGGCCTCGGCCCGCTCGATGCGGTGCTTGAGGTCCTCGGCCCGCTTCGCGCCGGCTTCCTTGTCGGCGCGCAGGGCGGACATCTCTTCTTCGGAGCGCACCTTCTCGCGCTCCAGCACCAGCAGCTTGTCTTCGTAGTCGGCCGCCTTGCGCTCGGCCGCCAGGTTCTTGTCGTTCAGGTCGAGCAGCTGGCGCTCCTTCGACGTGATCTGGTCGCGCAGCTCCAGCAGCTCCTTGTCCTTGCGGTTCAGGGCCTCGCGCAGGTCCAAGAACTCACGGCTCGACACGCCGCCGCTCTTGGTGGCCTGATCGCGCAGCGCAGAGACCTCGGTCTTGAGCACGGCGGCTTCGTTGGCCTGCGACTTGGCGGCGGTGAGCTCGCGCTCGAGGCCCGCCAAGCGCGACTCCAGGGTCTCCACACGCTGGGTGGCCTCGGCCGCGCGGCTCTCGGCGTCACGTGCCTTGCCGTCGGCGTCTTGGGCACGCCCCTCGGCGTCGCGAGCGCGCTCTTCGGCGGCGCGCAGGGCGCCCGTGTCCACGGCAGGCGCCGCGATAGGTGCAGGGGCGGGCGCAGGCGCCGCCACGGGAGCAGGGGCCGCCACCGCGCGTATGGGCTCGGGCTCGGGCTCGGGGGGCGCCACCGTGTCCATGGCGGGTGAGTCGTCCTGCAACTCGCCCAGCATGTCCTCGAACTCGCTGACCTCGGCGGCCACCTCTTCCACGGCCACCGCTTCCATGGCGGGCTCGTCGTCTTCGAGCAGGAGCGAGTCGAAGGCGTCGTCCGTGAAGGCCTCCACCTCTTCTTCCGCAGGCGCCCCGCCGCCGTCGGCGTCGAGGGGCACGAGGCGCGCGCAGATGTCGAAGAGCCCGTCGAACGAGACCGGCTTCTTCACGTACTCGTCGGCGCGGGTGCGGAGCTTCTTGTGCTGCTCGAAGATCTCGTCGGCGTTCGCGTCGCTCGACAGGATCACCATCGGGATCTCGGCCAGGGCCGGGTCCTTCTTGATCTTCTTGCAGACCAAGAACCCGTTCATCCCGTCGAGCTCGATGGCGAGCAGGATCAGCGTGGGCGGTGTGGCCTCGGCGTGCGCGATGCCCGCCTTGCCGTCGGCCACCACGGTGACGGTGGCCCCGACCTGCCCAAAGCCCGCCGAGAGCTGCTCGGCAAAGGCGCTGTCCTTCTCAAACACAAGAATCCGCTGCGACATGCTGCTCCTTCGCCCCCGTCGCACGGGCGCTCGAGGGGTCTCGCGCTCGGTCGGGTGGACCCAAAGGCGCCACGGGGAGCCGCAGGATAGTTCGCGCCGGAATCGCGTGTCAACGATTGGTGCGCGTGGAAACCTGTCTGGTTTTGGCTAGTTATCGTGCGCTCCGAGCGACCCCTCGGGGCGCCACCAAGCCAGCAGGAGCGCATGAAGATCCACGACCCCGAGCGTCCCCCACGTGGCCTCGAGGCGCAGCTCGTCCATGTTCTCGGCGGTGACCACCACCTGCAGGGTGTCCTCGTCGAGGGCGAGCGCTTCGATGCCGCTACGCGGCACGTGCTGGTCACCCGTCTCGGTGCTGAACGACAGGCGCTCTTCGCTCAGCGAGAGCTGCCACGCTGCGCGCTCGCGGGCGCGGCCCAGGCCTCGCCGCGCGGCCACCAGCCACCCGATGCCGGCCAGCACGCAGGCCAGGCCCAGCACCCCCAGCACCAGCTCACCCCCCGACGCCATGAGCAAGAGCACCCCCGCCGGGCCCGTGACCAGCGCGGCCACGAAGCGCGCGCGGGCAAAGTCGCGCTCCACGCGGGTGGCGTAGGGCAGCGTCAGCGGCAGCGAGGGGGGCCGCATCGCGCTCAGCGTGCGACGACCCGCAGGTAGAAGCGCTGCTCCGTGTTGTTGCGCACGGTCACCGTCTCCGCGGTGGCGCCCACGATGAGCCCGCTGTCGCCCGACGCCAGGGTGGAGGAGGCGCCGTTGGGGGTGAAGGATATGTAGATCAGCACGGACTTCGGAACCCGTCCGAGCGGGTGCTCCACCTCGAACGAGGTGCTGGGCGTGAATTCGACCCAGTCGCAGGTGTCCCCGAACCAGCCGGCCGACTCCCACTCCTCGAGCGTGGGGTCGTAGTCGGCGCAGGGCAGGTCGGCGGCCGACACCTGCTCTGGCATCTGCGCCTCGGCTTCGCCGCAGCCGGACAGGACCAGGGGCAGAGCGGCCACGAGCACGAGCGGCAGCAGGAGGGAAGCCAAACGGCGTGGCAGGTGCGACATGGTCATGCGGGTTGGGTCCTGGTGCGGGCGTCTCGTTCCAGCAGGTCCACCATCGCGGCGATGGTGTGCGGGGAGGCCTCGAGCGTGGGCTCGAGCCCAGCGGCGCGAAGCGTGTCCGACGTGATGGGGCCAATGGACAGCAGCGTGCGGGTGGCCAGTAGCGCGCGCGCATCTTCGCCGGCCGCGGTCAGCGCGTCGATCAGGTTGCGCACCGTGGATGACGACGTGAACGCCACCGTGTCCACCGGCGCGAACGTATCGTCGTCCGGGTCGCCCAGCAGCGCGTGGCGCAGCACGTCGCGCGTGGCGTCGTCCGGGCCCAGCGTCTCGTAGGCGGTCACCACGTCCACCGTCACGCCGGCGGCGCGCAGCGTGTCCGGCAGCACCTCGCGCGCCACGCGAGCGCGCGGCAGGAGGACGCGGTCACCGGCGCGCACCACCTGCAGCAGCGCGGCCACGATGCCCTCGTTGGTGCTGTCGTCCGGCACGATGTCCGCGAACACACCCCGCTCGCGCAGCTCGTCGGCCGTCTTCGGGCCAATGGCGGCCACCTGCGCTGGGCCCAGCGCGCGGGCGTCCTTGCCGCTGGCGTAGAGCGCGTCGAAGAAGCTGCGCACCGCGTTGGCCGACGTGAACACTACCACGCGGTAGCCCGTGAGGTCCGTCACCGCGCGCCGCAGCGGCTCGGGGTCGCTCGGGGGCTGCACGCGGATGGTGGGCACGCTCAGCGTGTCGGCGCCGGCTTCACGCAGCTTGGTGACCAGCGCGCCGGCTTGGTCCACCGCGCGCGTCACCAGCACGCGCCGCCCGAAGAGCGGCTTGTCGTCGAACCAGCGCAGCGTCTCGCGCAGGCGCACCACCTCGCCCACGATGGTGAGCGCCGGCGTGCCGATGCCCGCCTCGGCCACGCGCAGGTGGATGTCCGCCACCGTGCCCACCACGGTGCGCTGGCGCGGAAGCGACGCCCACTGCACCACGGCGACCGGGGTCTCGGGCGAGCGCCCGTGCTCCAGCAGCGAGCGCATCATGCTGGCCAGGCGGCGCCGGCCCATGAAGATGACCAGCGTCTGCGTGGCCGTGGCCAGGTGCGCCCAATCGTGACTGGATCCGTCCTTCTCCGGCGACTCGGTGGCCGTGATGAACGCCACGCTGGACGCGAGGTCGCGGTGCGTCAGCGAGATGCCCGCATAGGCCGTGGCCGCGAGCGGCGAGGGCACACCGGGCACCACCTCGAACGGGATGCCCGCCTTGGCCAGCGCCTCGGCCTCTTCGGACCCGCGACCGAAGAGGTAGGGGTCACCACCCTTCAGGCGCACCACGGTACGGCCTGCCAGCGCGGCCCGCACCAGCCGCTCGTTGATCTCGGTCTGACGCTCGCTCACGCGCCCCCCGCGCTTGCCCACGAACACGCGCTCGGCGCTGGCGGGCACATGCTGAAGCAGCTCGGGGTGCACCAGCGCGTCGTACAGCACCAGGTCGGCCCGCTGCAGGTGGCGCACGGCGCGCAGGGTGATCAGCTCTGGGTCGCCCGGACCGGCGCCCACCAGAAAGACCCGACCGCGCTGTGAGGTTTCCGACACGCGCGCAGTGTAGGGCGGGGGGCCTCAGAATCAATCAGCCGAAGAGCGGCGAAAGGCGGTGCGAACAATCGCGCTAGCTGGAAGGTCGATAGCACCCCGGTTGAAATCCGGGGCGCATCCCGGCCTCGGCAGGAGCGGAAGCCGCACGGGGCGACGTGATCGAAGCTGGTGCGAGGTCGACGACGTAGACCGTCGGTCGTGACCTGAGCGTTGACGGCGACGGCGACGGCGCGCAGAGAAGCTCCGCGCGACCGGCGCCCTATACTGACACCGCACGATCTGCGCCGAAGACGGCGCCCCGGTCACGGCCGCCGCCGGCGGGTCCGCCGTCACGACGTCAACACGTCCACGTCCACGTCGACACGGCTGGGCAGGCTCGGGTCGCGGGTCCTGACTTTGGGGCCCAGGCGCCCTCCGGCGACGGCCGTTGACCCGGGGCTCCGAAAGCGAGTAGGGATGAGAGATGGTCGACTCGAACGATGATGATGACGCGTCGGACGACGCCGCTGAGCTGGACGCAGACGAGCGCCCGAAGCCACGCGCGCGGGCCAGCACCCGGTCGCGGGGCGAAGACACGCGCACCGTCGAGCACGACGACGAACCCGAACCGCACGCGCACGTGCGCCCCTCGGTGCCGCCGCGCGGGGACGACGAGCCGCCGCCGCGGCCGAGCCAGCCGCCGCGGGAGCCGGCCAGCGAGCACCGCCGTGACCGGCGCGAGAGCCTGTTCCGCGAGACGCTGCGGCGTGCCGTGGAGAAGAGCGTGGAGGCGGGCGTCGAGACCTTCACCAAGGCCGACAGCGCGTTTCGCGGGGCCGTGGGTGCCGTGGAGGACGCCAAGCTCCCCAAGGAGTTCGCCAACGTCTTCTTCTCGCAAGTGGACGAGACCAAGAACGCGGTGGTGCGCGTGGTGGCCCGCGAGGTGCGGGACTTCCTCGAGTCCACGGACATCGCCGACGAGTTCTACCGCGCGCTCACCAGCCTCTCGTTCGAGATCAAGACCGAGATCCGCTTCATCCCCAACGACACCGGCGGCGTGCGCCCCGACGTGCGCGCCAAGGTGGCCCCCAAGCGGGACAAGGAGCCGCGCGAGAGCCGCAAGCAGCGCAAGCGCGGCGAGGCCGAGCCCGACGAGGAGTGAGCACAGCGCCAGTGCAGCCCCACCCAGGCCAGCGGGCGCGCCCGCTGAGAATGGGCTATCGAGCCTCGCATGCCGAGTGTCCTGTATGTCTCCAAGCCCGTCGCGCCTCCCTGGAACGACAGCTCCAAGAACCTGGTGCGTGACCTGGCGCTGGGGCTGACGCGCTACACGCCCGCCGTCATGACGCGGCGAGGGGAGGACCACTCGCTCGGCAGCACGGTGGAGGCCGACCCCATCTATCCGGCGAGCGCCGGCGGCTTTGCACCCGGCATGAAGGACAACGCGCGCGTCATGGGCCGCCTGCTGATTGGGCGCGCGCCAGACCTGGTGCACTTCTTCTTCGCCCCCAACCCCAAGAGCTCGGCCGCAGGGCGCCTCGCCACCACGCTGCGCCGCATGCCCTCGGTGCACACCATCTGCAGCGCGCCGCGCGAGGAGCAGGCCGCCGCGCGCGTGCTCTTCGCGGACAAGAACGTGGTGCTCAGCGCCCACACCGAGGCGCGCATGCTGGCGGCTGGCGTGCCGCGCGAGCGCCTGGTGCGCATCCCGCCCGCCATCGCTCCGCTGACGCCGCCCGATGCCGCCGCCGTGGCGAGCGGGCGCGCGCTCTTCGACCTGCCCGCCACGGCCCCGCTGCTCTGCTACCCCGGTGACCTCGAGTTCGGGCGCGGCGCGCTCACGGTGCTCGAGGCGTTCGCGGCCATGCCGCAGCGCGACGCGATTCTGGTGATGGCCTGCCGCGCGAAGACCGCCGGGGCGCGCGAGGCCGAGCAACAGCTCCGCGCGCAGGCCGAGCAGCTGGGCATCGCACCGCGGGTGGTCTGGATCGGCGAGACCAACGCCATCCACACCCTGCTGGCCGCCGTGGACGTGGTGCTGCTGCCCACCGACACGCTCTACGCCAAGATGGACTACCCGCTGGTCATCCTCGAGGCCATGTCGCTCGGGAAGCCGGTGGTGGTGGGCCTCGGCACACCCGCCGAGGAGCTCTGCACGGGGGGCGCGGCGCTCGCCACCGAGGTCTCGCGCGACGCGGTGCTGGACGTCATGACGCGCCTCACGGACAGCGCTTCGCTGCGCGCCGACCACGGTGAGCGCGGCCGGCAGAGGGTGCTGAGCGCCTACACCCGCGCCCCCATGGCGGCGGCCTATGAAGCCCTTTATGACGAACTGGTGGCTTGACCCGCAGGCCACTTGGCCTCAACAAACGCGCCATGTCCAGTGACCCAGCCCAGGCCAAGACCTACTACGACGACTTCAGCGGTTGGTACGAGCGTGAGCGCTCGCGCGGCTACCACGTCATGCTGGACGACATCGAGGTCGCCATCGCCGAGCCGTTCGCGCGCGGCAAGGACATCCTCGAGATGGGCTGCGGCACGGGTCTCATCATGCGTCGCCTCGCCCCTCAGGCCCGCTCGGCCAAGGGCGTGGACATCTCGCCGGGCATGATCGAGCTGGCCAAGGAGCGCGGCCTGGACGTGCAGCTCGGCAGCGTCACGGAGCTGCCCTTCGCGGACCAGAGCTTCGACCTGGTCTACAGCTTCAAGGTGCTGGCCCACATCCCCGAGATTGGTCAGGCCCTCAGCGAGGCCGCCCGCGTCACGCGCCCCGGCGGGCACATGCTGCTCGAGTTCTACAACCCGCTCAGCCTGCGCTACGCCGCGAAGCGCCTGGCCGGCCCGCAGCGCATCAGCGAGACCCGCACCGAGGCGGACATGTTCACGCGCTGGGACTCGCCCTTCACCATCCCGAAGCTGCTGCCGCCCAACGTGGAGCTGCTGGGCTTCCGCGGCGTGCGCGTGCTCACGCCGGCCGCCTTCGTGCACCGCGTCCCCGTGGTGGGTCCGGCCCTGCGCCGCGCCGAGAGCATGGTGGTGGACTCGCCGCTGCGGTACTTCGGCGGCTTCCTCATCGCCGTGCTCCGCCGCGTCGACTGATCCCCCGGGCGACTACAGCGCGCGGGTGTCGTCGCGGCGGCCGAGTTGGTCAATCGTAAGTGACTCACTCATGGTTGACCAATCGGTTCCCCGATCTAGGCTCGGCGCCATGACCATGATCAACACCCCTTCGGGGCTCTCCTACGAAGACACGCGCGCTGGCACCGGCGCCACGCCCAAGAAGGGCCAGGCCTGCGTGATGCACTACACGGGCTGGCTCTACGTGAACGGCGCGAAGGGCGCGAAGTTCGACAGCTCGCTCGACCGCGGGCAGCCCTTCATCTTCCCGATCGGCGTCGGCCGCGTCATCCAGGGCTGGGACGAAGGGGTGGGCACCATGCAGGTGGGCGGCGCACGCACGCTCGTCATCCCGCCCGAGCTCGGCTACGGCGGGCGCGGTGCGGGCGGGGTCATCCCGCCCAACGCCACGCTGCTCTTCGAGGTCGAGCTGCTCGAGCTGCGCTGAGCCAGCACTCCGCCCCGGGCCACCCGGGGTGGGGCTACTTCCGCGCGAATTCCACGATCAGCTCGCGGTCGCGTTGCGTGGTCCCGTTCAGCGCGGCCACGGCGGCGTCGGCCACCTCGCGCGGCAGGAACACGAACGAGTGCCGGTCGCGCACGCGGATGCGGCCCACCTGGTCGGCGGGCACGCCGCCCACGTCGATGAACAGGCGGTTCAGCTCGCCGGCGCTCACGTCGTCGCGCTTGCCCAGGCTCACGTAGAGCTTGGCCTCGTTCTCGTTGGCGGTGTCGTCGTCGGCGTCGCTGCGGCGGCCCTCGGTGGGCGCGCTCTGACCGGTGGCGGTGGCGTCGAACGAGAGCTCGCTCTGGCCCGCGCCCGGCCGGCCTTGGCCTTCGCCACGGCGCTTGCGGCGACGGCGGCGGCTGCGCTCCTCGTCGTTGCCTCCGGCGTCGGTGTCGCCGTCGTTGTCGGCGTCCGTGTCGTTGAGGTCCACGAAGTCATCCTTCGGAGCCGCCACGCGCGGGCTGGGGGCGGGGCTGGCGCTGCGGGGCGGCTTCTGGCTGGGCCGCGGGCTGCGCTCACGCTCCGGGTTGGGCGCGGGGCGCGGGCGCTGCTCACGGCGCGCGGCGGCGGCGCGTTCGTCCACCACCTCTTCGGTGGAGGCCCCGAAGAACGAGCCCAGCAGGCCGGCGATGAGGTGCTCGGCGTCCGGGTGCGTGAGCAGGCGCTTGGCCACGGCGCGGTCGAGGTCCGCCACGGCGCCCTGGAAAGTGCGCGCCAGCATGAGGATGCGGTCGGCCTCGCGGCGTGTGCGCTCTTCGCCGGCGGTGGGGATGGAGCGCTCCACCGGGAAGATGGAGTACTGCAGGCGCAGGTAGTAGAGCTGCCCCAGCTCCTGCGGCGCCACCAGCGTGATGGCGGTGCCGGTGCGGCCCGCGCGCCCCGTGCGGCCCGTGCGGTGCACGTACTGCTCGAGGTGGTTGGGCATCTCGAAGTTGATGACGTGCGTGAGGTGCGAGATGTCGATGCCGCGCGCCGCCACGTCGGTGCACACCAGGAAGCGGATGTTGCCCTCGCGCGTGGCCGCCATGACCTTCTCGCGGTCGCTCTGCGCCATGTCGCCGTTCAGCCACTCGGCGTTGAAGCCGGCGTTCTGCAGCTCGGTGGCCACACGCTCGGTGTCCACCTTGGTGTTGCAGAAGATGATGGCGCTCTCGGGGTCTTCCACCTCGATGATGCGCACCAGGTCGCGCGTGCGCGCCATGCCCGACACCATGAACGTGAAGTGCTCGATGCCCAGCGCGCCCACGGCGTCGCCGCTCAGCGTGATGAACTCGGGGTTCTTCATGTGGCGCTCGGCCACACGGTGCACCGGGCCATCCACCGTGGCGGAGAAGAGCAGCGTCTGACGCGTGGCCGGCAGCAGCTCCATGATGGCGTTGAGCTCCACCGCGAAGCCCATGGACAGCATCTCGTCGGCCTCGTCCAGGATGAGCACCTTGAGCCGGTCGCCCTTGATGGTGCCGCGGCGCAAGTGGTCGAGCACGCGGCCCGGCGTGCCGGAGATGATCTGCGCGCCCTCGCTCAGCTCGCGGACCTGACGCTCCATCGGGGCACCGCCGTACACCGCGGTGGTGTGGATGCCGGTGGTGGCGCCGATGCGGCCGATCTCGCGCGCCGATTGCAGCGCCAGCTCACGCGTGGGCGCCAGGATGAGCGCCTGCGGCCCACCGTTCACGTCGATCAAGCGGTCCACCAGCGGCAGGCCGAAGGCGCCTGTCTTGCCGGTGCCGGTGCGCGACTGCACGATGATGTCGCGGCCGTTGATGGCCAGCGGGTAGGCCTGGATCTGCACCGGGGTAGGGTTGCTCCAGCCCATCTCGTCGATGGCGCGGCGCACCTCGGCGCGCATGGGGATGACATCGAAAGTGGGCAGCTCGGGGGCACTGGTGGTGCCGGGCTCGGTGGGTTCGCCGCTGTCGGAGGGCGCATGGCCAGTCGTCATGGATGATTCTCTTCAGGTGGAGACGCGCGTTCGGCGTCGGTGTCCGCCAGCCGCTCCGCGAGGGAGCGCGCCAGGCGGCCCTCTTCGCGTTCGTAGCGTCGCAGACTGGTTTGGATTCGGTGGCGCAGGCGGCCGAGGTTCGCGTGCAGCGACTCGTCGCACTGGCCGGTGAGTGCAGTGTGTTGGCGGTCCCATTCCCGAAAGAAGTGCGCGTCCTCGGACACGTCTGCCGTCGGGTATTGGGTCTGCGCCGCCGCGTGCGCCATCAAGCTGGCGTACATGGTGCGCATGGTTTCTTCACAGTGTGCCGCTGAGGCACCCCCGTCGGCGAGGCCGCGCTCCGGGAAGAGGGCCTGCGGAATGACGGAGGCGAAGGCCACCAGCGTGATGTAGACGATGCCCACCCCCCAGACCGCGAGCACGAGCTTGCGCCCGAGGCCGACGTTGCGTCGGCGCTCACGGGACTCGGGCTCGTCGGGCTCTTGGCCGGCCGCGCCGCTCGCTTCTGCGGGCATCGTGGGGATCTTCTACTTCTCCCGGGGGAGCTTCAGGGTGGAGGCGGTGACCGGCTGGGTAGCGCTGGAGAGCCGCGAAATTCGTGCCCTTTTGTACCGATCCACGGGCCCCGGGTCAACCCGGCAGCGCGCGCCGGGCCAGGATCTGATTGACCAGGTGCAGGTCGTGCGGCTTGTCCACGTCGATGGCGGCCTCGGCAAACCGGCTGCGCACCAGCGCGGCGCGCACGTCGGCCTGCTGGCCAATCGCGTCGGCGGCCATGTCCACCGTCAGGCGCCGCAGGGCGAAGTTCAGCAGCGTCTTCGGGCCCAACGAGTAGGCCATTTTCCACGGCTTCTTGCGGTCCTGCTCGAGCTTCCGCCAGAACGCCATGGCGTTGCGCCCGCGCGGCGTGGGCAGGGCAAACAGGTTGCAGCCGCTGATCGCCTCGTCCGCGAAGCGGAAGTAGGTGCGGCGCGTCTCGGGGTACTCGGCGCGGATGGTGTCTTCGCGCGCCACCAGCGCGGCCACGTCCACGTGCGCCGGGATTCCCTGCACGAAGTCCGCGATCATGGCCGTGGTCAGCAGCGGGTGGTCGGCCGTGGTGACCAGCGCGGGGTAGGGCGAGTAGGCGTCCAGCACCTTGGTCACGCTCTGGCTGGGCGAGGGCGCGGCGTGCGTGACCGTCAGGCGCCCCTCGGCGATCAGCTGCTTGGCCACCGGCAGGGCCTCGATGAGCTCGGGGGCCTCGATGACCGCGATGATGTTGCCCACCTCCGGTGCGGCCGCCAGCGTGCGCAGCACGTGCTGCACCATGGGCTCGCCGGCGATCGGGGCCATGGCTTTGTGGGAGATCCCACAGTAGCTGGCCACTGGGTCCGTGGGCCCGCGGCTGCCCGCCATGAGGAGGGCGGTATAGGGGCCGCGAGGATTCGAGGGCGGGGTGACCTTGTCGCTCATGAGTTCGGACCTAGCTAGCTGCACCAACTGTGCCCCGCAACAAGCCGTTGCATGGCACGGCCGTTGCAGAAGGCTCCCCCCGTGCTCTCCATGACCCCCGCATCCCCACAAAACTACGGAGCTTTCTCCAGCCAGGTGTGGTCCTCCTTCACACCTGTGAGTTTTTTGCGTCACGTGCGTGAAGGTTGGGCGACAGCCCGCACCGGGTTCTCCATGTCCCAAAAGTTTACGACCGCAGCGAAGTTCTCTACCACTGCCGATCGGAGCCGCTCATGAAGCCAGCCATCGCACGAGCAGGTGATACCGCGCTCAAGCAACCCGTGACCAAGCGCGTGGCGCGCGAGGGCGTGCGGCTGCGCCTCGACACCGACCGCCGGAAGAGCCGTCGAGACGCCGAAGATCGGCGTCATCTACAACCCCAAGAGCGCCGCCAACCTGGGCAAAGACCCGCTGCGCGCCGTGGGCGTGGCCTGCGGTCGTCCGCAGACCCGCGAAGAGCTGGTCAGCGTGCTGCGCACCTTCGCCCGCGCCGAGGTCAACATCGTGGTCGTGAGCGGCGGCGATGGCACCATCCGCGAGGTGCTGACCGCCATCCCGGCGGCGTACGGCAGCCAGCCGCACCCGGCCATCGCCATCTTGGCGGCGGGTCGCACGGACCTCATCGCCGGTGAAGTGGGCTCGAGCGGTCGCCGCGACGAGCTGGCGCGCCTCCTGGCCTCGGCCAAGGCCGGCGAGCTGCGCCGCACCCGTCGCCCCGTCATGCGCTTCGAGGGCGTGGTGGACACCGACGGCAACGCCGTGACCCCGCGCGGCATGCTCATGGGCGCGGCCGCGTTCGCCTACGGCACCGAGCTCTGCCAGACCGAGGTGCACGCCGATGGCGCCAGCCACAGCACCGCGGTGGGCATCACCGTGGCCCGCGTGGTGGGCCGCATCCTGTTCCGGGGCGACCCGGACGGCCTGCTCCAGGGCGAGCCGCTCAGCCTGTGCGCCGACGGCAAGCCGGACACCAAGGGCCCCAACGCCAAGCGCTCGCTGCTGCTCGTCAGCACCCTGCGCGAGCGGCTGGTGCTGGGGCGCACGCCGTTCTTCGGCGAGTACCGCGACGACCAGCTGCAGTACGTGGAGACCGACGCGCCGGCCAAGGGCCTCACGCGCGCGCTCAGCTCCATGGTGGTGCGCAAGCCGTGGCTCGCGGGCCCGGGCTGGAACGCGGGCGCAGCCAACACGCTCGAGCTCAACCTCACGCGCTCCATGATCATCGACGGGGAGATCTTCCGCCCCATCAACGGTCGTGTGCGCGTCACGGCGGACCCCGCCGTGGACTTCGTCGCCCCCTGAGGCGCGCCACCATGCTGGCTGCCGGCGTAGAGCCAACGGTCGGGGCGCGCGAGCGACTGGCCGCGCGGGTGCGCGAAGAGCTGAACGCGCCCGTGCTGCCCGAAGCACACGACGTGGCCCGCTATGCGCGGGAGCTGCACGGCGACGCCTACGGGCCCATCCTGTTCTACGGGTCGTGCCTGCGCGCGGACAGCCCGGAAGGCATCATGGATGTCTACCTGCTGAGCCGCAGCCATGCGGGCTTCCACGGGCCCACCAGCAAGGGCAAGGCGCTGGCCGGGCTGAACTGGCTCATCCCACCCAACATCTACTTCTGGACCATCCCGCACCCCGTGCACGGCGCGCTGCGCGCGAAGGTGGCCGTGGTGACCGATGAGCAGTTCCAGCAGGCGTCGGAGTTCGACGCGTGGAGCCCCAGCATCTGGGCGCGCTTCTGCCAGCCCAGCGTCCTGCTGGACTCGCCCAACGAGGCCTCGCGCGAGCGCGTGGTGCACGCCATCGTGACGGCCATCCTCACCGCGGCGCGCTGGGCAGCCTACCTGGGCCCCAAGTCCGGCACCGCGCGTGACTACTGGACCGCGCTGTTCGGGGCCACCTATGCGGCGGAGCTGCGGCCCGAGCGCAACAACCGGCCGGCCATCATCTACGACGCCCACGCCGAGCGCTATGACGCGCTGCTGAAGGACGCCTGGGAGGCGCTCGACATCCCCGTGAGCGTGGGGCCGGGTGGCGTGCTCACGCCCACCGTGAACGCTGCTGCGCGGGCCTTGGCCAAGCGTGGCTTCACCGCGCGGCAGCGCAGCGGCAAGGGCATCTCCGTGGTGCGCATCGTGAAGGGCGCGCTCACGTTCCAGGGCGGTCTCGACTACCTGCTGTGGAAGGTGGAGCGCCACTCGGGGGTGGCCATCGAGCTGAACGACTGGCAGCGCAAGCATCCGTTCTTGGGGGCGCCGCGTGTGCTCATGCAGCTGCGCCGGGCCGGCGCCGTGCGCTGACGGAGCGGCGGTAAATCGCCAAGAACCGCGCCCACCCTTGGCGACACCCGAAGTGCTCGGTATGTTGTGCGCATGCAAGGGATCACGCAGGAGGTGCGATTGATTACATCCATGGCGAAGCGCGTGGTCCTGGCGTGCGTGTTGGCGCTGGGCGGGTGTGAGAGCGCAGGCTCGAGTGAGCTGCAGGTGGTGGCGCCCGACGGGTGCTCCGACAGCGACCCGGCTGTGGTGTATCGGCTGACGGCGCTGCACGTGCCAACGCCTGCGGAGGCTGCGGCGGGAGCGACCGTGGGCCATGACCTCGACGGCGTGGACGACGCCTGCGACGTCCATGACTACGTGGGCAGCGTGGACAACACGCTCGTCGACCTTGCCCACGCAGTCGCTCAGCTGACGCCCGACGACCCGATCGTGATGCAAGACCTCATGGATCAAGCGTTGTTCTGCACCAACGCGGACGCGGGCTGCACGCCGCAGTGGGTGGGCGCGCGGGTGCAAGAGTGTCGACGGGGCGCCAAGGTGGATGTGTTCCGCGTGACGGAGTCGGCCTGCGAGGTGTTGGGCACCGCGGCCACCGCTGGGGTGGGGCCCGGCGGTGAGCTGCACGCGGAGTTCGGCACGCTTTTGCTCGACCGTGCGTTCGAGGACGCGGGCGGCGTGGACCCCTTCTTTCAGCTCGTGAACGTTAGGCTCACGGCCACCATCACCGCGAACGGCCTGTCGAACGCGGTGCTGGGCGGGGTCATCCCCTTGGCGGTGTTCGAAGCCGCCATCCCTGGCTTCTTGCCCAGCACCCCCGAGCTCGAGTTCCCGGGGCCGTTGCTGCGCCTCTCGGACATTGGGCTCGAGCCGGGCGGTGAGTGTGATGGTGTCTCGGTGGGGCTGACGCTCAGCGCCGCGGTCGAAGTAGAGGGAGAGAGCTGCGAATGAACGGAGGACGCATCATGGTCGGTCTTGGATGGCGCTTGGCGCTCACGGTGGGGGTGGCCTCTCTCGCGGGCTGCTTCGACGCGCACGTGCTGGGTGAGGGGCCGGGTGGCCGCTTGGACGGGGACGTGCGCTTCGACAATGGCGGACCGTTCCCGGACAACGGCACGCCGGACGTCGGGAGGCCGGATGGCGCCATCACGGAGTGCGACCCCGTGGGCGCGCCGGTGGTGGCCCCCATCGCCTCGCTGTTCATCCCGTTGCCGCCGGTGGACGGCGTGGCGCAGGTGGGCCTCGGCCACAACCTGGATGGCATGGTGGGTGGCTGCAACGTCCCGGACTACGCCAACGGCGTGGACAACGCGTTCGTGGACCTGGCCGCCGCGCTGCCCGCCCTCAACCCGGACCAGCCCATCGTGCTGCAAGACGCCATCAACGACTCGCTGGCGTGCGTGCTGGGCAGCGCGAGCTGCCGGCCGCTAGACCTGGGCATCCGCGTGGAGTCGGGCAACTTCTGCGCCGTGGTGTCGCTGTTGGATGGCGATGGCGAGGTGTTCGAGAACCCAGGCGTGGGCGTGCTGGACGCCAACGGCAACTTCCGCGTGGTGGTGCCGTCGTTCCCGCTGACCTTCAGCTACTCCACCCCCAACGGCCCCGTGGAGATCCCGCTGCGCATGCGCGGCGTGATCATCACGGGCCGCGTGGTGGGCCAGAACGTGGTGGACATCATCATCGGCGGCAGCCTGCAGAAGGGTGAATTAGAGGCCACCGTGCGGGCCATCCTGCCGCTCATCCAGGACGACATCGTGTTCGAGGACGTGGCGGGCATCTTGGCCAACCTCTACGACATGGGCGCCAACTGCACCGACCTGTCCATTGGCTTGGTGGCCAACGCGACCAACCCGCCTTGAGCGGCAGCCTGCTCACGGGGCGCTGCGCACGCGCGTGTCCGTGAGCACGAGCCCGTGCACGGTGGCGTCCGGCAGGCTGGTGGCGTCATACAGCGGCCACTCGGCCCAGCGCGCCACCGCGCGGCCCTGGTGGAAGCTGCTGGTGCTGGCGCTCACCGTCCACGGGCCCAGCTCCGGCGCGGAGTAGGGGTGCACGTGGCGCCCCTCGCTGACGGTCACCATGCGGAAGCAGTCGCCGTCATCATCGGATGCCAGCGCGAGTGGCGCGGTGATGCCCATGGCCTCCACGAACGCGGCGAGCTGCACGGGCGGCTGGAAGCTCAGCTGCACGTCGTCGCCGTTGATGCAGCCGTAGACGGTGACGTTCGGAGGCGCTTGCTCCACGGCGCGAAGCACCGTCTCGTGCGGGTTGCCCTGTTCCAGCTGCGCGCGGAGGCCCGAAAGCCAAGGGACGCGAGGGTCGCTCTCCGGAGGGAGCGCAGGGGTGGGCGCTGGCGGCAGGTGCGCCAGCAGGGCGCTGAGCTGATCGTCGCTCAGGCTCGGTGTCGATGTGGAGGAGCGCGGCGGTGTCGCGCCCATGGTCCGGCGGCACCCGTCGCGCAGCGCGCGCAGCGGAATCACGGCGGCATCGAACAGCGCCGTGGGCACGTCGTCCGGCACCGGCTCGAGCGGCGCGTCGTTGTGCGAGGCGCGGCCCCACACCGTGGACCACTCGTCCAACTGGCCTGCTTGCATGAAGCTCACGCGCAGCGACTGGGTGGGGTCATGGGCTGGGCCCACCACGGGCATGGGCCGCCGCGACGCTTGCACTGCGTTGACCAGCGCCACCACGGCAGCGTGAGCAGCGCGCACGGTGGCCTCGCTGACCTGGCCCTCGCCCACGCGCTTGCCCGTCCAGCCGCTCACGTCTTCCCAGGCTTCACAGCGCCCGCTCTCGTAGGCCACCACGGTGGGCTGGTGCTGCTCGCCCTGCACGCAGAAGCGCAGCAGCACGCCGTCGCGCGGGATGGCCGCAGGCAGGCCGGTGTCCACGCTGGCGAGCGTGTTGGCGAAGGTGGCGGCCGCGACCCTGGCCAGCACGCTCACGAGGTCACCCGCGCGCGGCACGCGCCAAGCGCTGGGGTCGAGCGCCTGGAGGCTGGCCGGGCTGGCGCTGAAGTGGACCAGCAGCGGCGGCCCGGGCGGCGCGGTGGTGTGCAGGACGGCGGCGACGCTGCCGATGCCCACCTCGGTGGTGGGGTGGCGCGTGGAGGTCGAGCTGGGGTGCAGCGTGCGGACGCGCTCGCGGATGCGGGACAGGGCGTCGGGCGGGAGGAGGCCGCGGTGGGTGTCGGCTGCGCTCGGGGTGCCAGCGGCGGGATGGCGCGTGACCGTGACGTGGCCGTGAGCGTCGAGCGTGACGGTGACTGCGGGGGCGCTGGTGGGGCCGCTCGGGTGGTACGTGGCGGTGATCACGGCGGCGGGGACGCTACCACGCACAGGGTGTGGTCGCTCTCGACGCTCGTGGAGCCACCCGGTACCCTGAGACATGCAAGGGAACACGCGGGAGGTGCGAGTGATGTCGGGCACGCTGATGCGGACTGGGGTGTTGGCGTCCGCGTTGTGGCTAGCGGCGCTGGGGGCAGCTGACGGCGCGCAGGCTCAGACAGACGCGCCGACGAGCGCGGAGACGGACACCCCTGCCGTGGACGTGAGCCCCACCAGCGTGCGGCTGGCGGAGCTCGAGACGCTCCGGCAGCGCGAGCGGCGCCACATGGCGACGCGGCGCGGGTTTGCCTATGGGGTGCTGGGCGGCGGCGTGGTGCTGACCGTGGGGGTGGCGGTGGCGGTGCGGCACACCTGCTTCATCTACTGCGACCGACGGCCAACGCCGGGTGAGCGCGCCGGGGTGGGGCTGGTGGTGATCGGGCTCACCACCGCGGTGGTGTCAGCGCTGGCGGTCGCGGCCTACACGGGGTCGGTGCGCGCCGTGCGGCGCAGGATGTTCGAGCTGAGCGTGACGCCGACCGCGTCCCTGCGGTCGGTGGGGGCGCAGCTGGACTTGGCGTGGTGACACGGAAGAGCTGCTCGCAGTCACCATGGCGCGACGCGCGCACCACTCGCGTTGCCGGTGGCCCGCAGGGCCCGCGCCTACTACCGCTCGAGTTGAACTTGTCAGTTATCCGGGAGACTCTTCAGTTCAGGCGAAGGGATGGTCAGATGTTTCGACGTATGTGGTTGTCGGTTTCTCTCGCGGTGTTGGGGCACGCGTGCGGCGGGAGCGCCCCGTCGGCGACGGAAGTGTCTCGAGAGGGGACTGCTCAATGCCAAACGATTCGGGAGGTCGACTGGCTGAATCGCAGCTACGACTTCGGCTTCGCGGGCGTCCAGCGGGTGACCAACGGGCGTCACGTGCAAGGCGAAGGGGAGGAGGGAATGGAGATTCACTCGAGTGCGCAAGGCCCTCTCTACGGGGACCTTACCGGTGATGGCGTCGACGAAGCCGTCATGGCACTCGACACTTTTGACGGGGGCAACGATCCACCGCGTTGGCTGGAGGTCTACACCGTCCGCGACTGTGAGGTCGTTCGCTTGGGGGTGGTGCCAGCGTCGCTCGAGGGCGACGAGTACAACAGCCTCATCGGTGAGGGAATCGAAGGCGGACGTCTCGTCGTGGAACGGCAGGACTGGTCGGATGGGGGCGCCCACTGCTGTGCTCACCACATCCGCACCGAGCAGTGGGTGATTCGCAACGCTGCGCTCGTCGAGGACGACGCTGCGCGAACGCTCCGTCAAGTCCGGACGGATGCCGACGACTGATCGAGCAGCCTCAGAACAGCACTCGGCTCGCCAAACCCCGTCACCACCAGCCCGTCTCGCGCGCGCGTCGCCGCCACGTGCAGCAGGCGGCGCTCGCTGTCTTCATGGGCGTGCTTGGCGGCCTCGTCGGCAAACCGGTCATCCGAGAGCTGCAGCGGCATGGTGCCGGCTTGGATGCCCGCCAGGATGACGCGCCGGAACTCCAGGCCCTTGGCGCGGTGCATGCCCGCGAGGCGAACGCCGTCTTCCTTCTGGGTGTCGGCGTCGGTCTTGATCAGCTGAGTCGCGAAGCCGGCATCAGCCAGCAGCGGTTGGTAGCGCTGCTCCAGCGCCTTCACGGACCGCGCGATGACGCACACGTCTGCTAGGCGGGTGCCGTCTTCTTGCCAACGGCGGATGGTGTCCACGATGAACGCGCCTTCTTCGGCTTCGGTGCGGAAATGCCGCAGCTCGGGCGCGGCTCCGAAGCGCAGCGAGTGGTAGCCCTGATGCTCGTCGGTTCCTTCGTCCAGGTCGTCCACCGTCATGCCGCTGAGGATGGCCGTGGCCCACGCGCGGATCTCCTCGGTGGTGCGGTAGTTGATGCGCAGCTTGCGTGAGCGGCGCCCCCGGATGCTGATGTCGGCGGCGCCCAGGCTGGCTCGGTGCCCGTAGATGCGCTGGTGCGCGTCGCCCACCACGAAGATGTCGTTGTCTCCCTGGGGCACGAGAGCGCGCAGCAGGGCCAGGTCCGCCTGGCGGAAGTCCTGCACCTCGTCGGCCACCACGGCGCGGTAGGGCAGGGCGCCCGGCGCGTTTTGCAGGAGCAAGCGCGCCTCACGAATGAGGTCGGCCGGGTCCATGTAGCCGCCGGCGTCCAGCTTGGCGCGGTAGGCGCTGAGCACCTTCCACACCGCCCGCCGCTCGGCTCGCTTGAGCGGCGTGCCCCGCCCGGTGCGGCGCACCTTCATGTACTCGTCCTCGCTGAGCACGTCGTGGGCCTGCACCACCTTGCTCCACTCTTCGCGGTAGAAGGCCTCGCGAAACGGCAGGCTCTCGTCGGCCAGCGCCACCACCTCGGCCCACCGCTTCCGCTCCACGGTGTCGGGCAGCACCTTCATCTTCGCGCCGCGCGCCCGCAGGAAGTCCGCCGCCCAGCCGTGCAGGTGCTTCACCTCGATGAGGTCGCGCTCTGCGCCGCACAGTGTGGCCAGGTTCTGCTTGATGTCGGCCGCCAGGTTCTTGGTGTAGGTGGTGAAGAGCACGCGCTGGCCGGGCTGCAAGAAGCCCTTCTGCAGCGCCAAGTGCCTGGCGCGGTGCATGGCCACCACCGTCTTCCCCGTGCCGGCGCCGCCCAGCACGCGCGCCGAGCCCTTGCTGTCCATGCGCACCAGCTGTTGCTGGGTGGGGTGCAAGAACACGCGCCAGAGCGACAGCGGCGCGTCCAGCATCTCGGCCAGCTCGCGGTCGTCGGTGATGACCTTGAACTGCCGCAGCGACCCGGGGCGCTCGAGCGCCTTGGTGAAGTCCGCGGTGTCCACCACCTCTTTGGGCGCCGGCGCCGAGAGCTCGTCGAGGGCTTGCGCAAAGTCATATCCCGAGGCCAGCAGGTAGAGCGCGTCGGACGCCTCCTGCGGCAGGAACCGGGCGAGGCTGTCCAGGTCTTCTTCCACGCGCACCGCGCGCACGGCGGGCAAGAGCGGCGCAGGCACACCCACCAGCATCAGCTCGTCGTCGGTGCGGGCGGAGAACAGGCGCTCGGCCTGCGCTGGCTGCAGCTCGGTAGGGCGTTCTCGCGCGGCGCGTTCATCTCGCTTGGGTGCGTCGTTCGAGCCCTCCACGGGCTCCCACACCTGGAACGAGCCCGTGCTGGCGTTGACCTCGAACACCTTGCGGCGAGCCCAGTCCATGGCCTCGTCGTGGTTGTCTACCCACACGCACAGGTACACATCCCCCTGCGGCGGGTGAATCACCACGGCGCGGTACGCCTTGTCGATGCGCACGGTGCGCACCTTGTCGTCGCGCATGCCCTCGAGGGACTCGTAGTTGATGGACGCCTGGGTAGGGTCCGCCTTGAACTTCTCGATGAACGCGCGGACCTTCTTCTGCTGGCTGCGCGGGATGCGCGCGAACGCGGTCAGGAAGTCCGACGACAGGGCCACTTTGGGGGTCATGAGGCAGTCCCTTCACAGGCGGTGCGCACCGCGGAGATCACCTCATCGAGGTGCTGGTCGAGCGCGCCCAAGTCGAACACGCGCACACCGTGCCGCTGGGCATCGGCCAGGTCGGTGGCGCTCATGTCTTCCACGAGCCCGATGCGGAGGTCTTCCCAGGCCAGCGCCGTGTTCACCACGATACCGCCGCGCGCATCGCGGAACATGACCTCCTCGGGCATGGGCAGGTCGGCCCGGGCCAGGCGCGTCACAAGCTCCGCCGCCTCGGGGAATTCGCTCAGCAGGTCCTGCCCCTCGGTCACGCTCGCACCGTCCAGCGTGCGTGGCACCACCGGCGGCTCGGACTCGGCGCGCTTCGAGAGCTCGGGCTCGCTGCCCGCGCCGTCGTGGTGCGCCACGAACTCCGCGCTCACCACGTCTGCCCCGTCAAAGAACTGCAGCAGGTTCCACGCTTGCAGGAAGGTGCGCCACTCCAGCTCGAAGTCCTCTTGCTGGCGCGCCGCGTGGTGGTCGTCGAGGCGCAGCAGCGCCTTGATCTTGCCGAGCGCGTTCTGCTGCAGCGCCCTCGCGTGCAGCTGAGAGAGCACGCGCACGCGGGTGCGCAGCACACGCCCGGCCAGCAGCAGGGGCGCGTCCGCACGCTGTGGCCACGCGGGAGGCTCAGCCGCAGCATCCTCCCGTTGCGCCTTCCACAGCGCCTCCAGCGCAGCCGGCGCCGGCGACTCGCTCACGGTCAGCGTGCTCGCCAGCGCGTGCAGCGCGCCTTCCCGCCACAGCGCCTCGTCCGGGTTCTCCAGGAACGCATACACCTGCTCCATGGGCGTCAGCTGGGTCAGCGCACGGGCCTTCGTGTCCAGCTGCAGCGGCGTGTGCAGCCGCTGCAGCTCACTCAGCACGCTCGAGAACAGCGGCACCAGGTCGGTCTTGCCCTTCGGCCCGCTGAACTCCGCCACGTCCTTCCAGGTCACGGACCACACACGGGCCACCTCAGAGCGGGTGAGCGCGCGGCGCTTGTGCACGTCGTCGCCCAGGCGTGACACCTCGCGCTCGGGCTGCACGTGGAAGCGCAGACCGTCGCAGTACACCGCCATGGGCCGCACGTCATCGCGGCCCAGCAGGTACACCCCAAAGTCGGGCCGCGTGCGGACGGGGCCCGCCTGCATCTCCACCTGCGGCACCACGCGCCAGCGGTGCTCCTTCACCACCAGCTCGTAGCACTCGCGCCCCCGTGGAAGGTGATCTCCCACTGCCCGCCGTCGCGCTGCACGCGGCCGCGCAGCGCTTCCAAGAACTTCATCTCCAGCTCGCTCTCGACGGCCGAAGAAGCATCCACCTCGCTGAGCGTGCTGCACGCGGCCAGCTCGTCCCACTGCGCGAGGATCTGCCCAAAGCGCGCGAGCCCATCGCGCCGCGAGATGTTCGCGATGTTGCGGCTGTGCTGGTACGCCAGCACGCACTTGTAGCAGCCGTCCTTCTGCTGCTCGCCCTCGGCGCACTCGCAGTCCCGCATGGCTGCGTGGGCCTTCTCCACCACGGCGTGAAAGTTCTCCGGCTTGGCCAGGTCCGCCAGGTAGCCCGTGCCGCCCGGCACGCTGTCGTAGATGACGATGAACTGCAGCTCTTCGTTGTGCGCGGGCTCGGTGGCGGAGACGATGCGCAGGTGCGCGGGCTGCCCGCCAAAGTGCTTGCGGAGCCCCAGCTGCAGCGCCGCCTCGAACGTGGCGATGCTCTTGGTCAGCTCCACGCTGGTGACCGGCAAGAGCACGCGCAGCGCCTCCGAGTTGAGCGAGCGGCCCAGGTAGATGGCGCTCATTTCCTCGGGCACCTTGCCCAGCTTGGCCCGGCAGTAGGGCGTGTGCTGCGGACCGTTCCCGGCACGCGGGTCTTGCACCTTGCCGCACGTCCTGCACACCACGAAGCCCTGCTGCGGCACGCTCTGGCCTGCAATCTCCATGGCGTGCCCCGTGTCGGAGGTGCGCCCCATGTTCAGCTGGCGCACGTCCACTCCGCGCAGCAGCTCATAGCCAAACAGCAGCGCGTCGTTGTTCACCAGCCAGGCGGGCCCGCGCTTCTGCCTGTCTTCGGGCACGTCCACCAGCGTGAGCAGCTCGTAGGACTCCTCCTCGCGGTCGTCACTCTCGTCCACGGTGGTGGCCTCGGCCAGCCGCATGCTGGACCACGCCTGCTGAAAGCGAACCACAGAGCAAAGCTGCCCGGAGTCGGACCAGCCCGCCGCGCTGCAGCGTGGACACGCGGTCAGCTCGTCGGGTCGTGCGGGAGCTGCACGCCAGTGGCAGCGCGGGCAGAAGCGCCACGCGTGCACCAGCGGGTACTCCTTGCTGCCCAGGTCGATCTGGTTGATTTTGACCTTGTGCCCCTCCGCGTAGAACGTGTTGAAGGGCGCAAACTCCCGGAGCGCCTGCTGTGCCGGCCGCATGTACTCGAAGCGCAGCGACGCGCCGCGCGCCTTGGTGTCGCCCGCCTCGGCAGGCCCCTGCGCCGGCGCGCTCGAGTGCTCCACGGGCGCCTCGTGCGAGCCACGGAGCACGGACTTCAGCGTCACGCCTGGCTCCGGGAACGCGTAGTTGGGGAGCACGCTCTCGTCGCACAGCACCTGCATGGGCCCCTTGTTGCCCAGCCCCACCAGCACGCGCTTGTACGCGCGCAGCGCGTCGTCGATGACCCCGCGCTCGAACTCGGCGGCGTCGTTCACGTGCGCGTCACGGCCCGGCTCGGGGATGGCCACGCTCGGGTCCGCGTCTAGCTCCGCGCGGCGCGCGTCCAGCTCGCGGATGCGCTTGCGCAGGTCCTTCTGTTCCAGCTGAATGCGCTCGAAGGCCGCCAGCATGCGGCTCACCACGCCGCCCTCGGCCGCGAACGCCAGCAGCGCCTCGCGCGTGGGTTCGCTCACCGTGCCCTCGAACAGCTGCAAGAACTCCTGCGTGAGCGCGGCCTGGTTGGGCTCGTAGAACACCTGGAACGAGCGCGGAAAGCCGTGTTCGTTGGCCTTGCCCAGCAGCATGCTCATGGTGCGCGGGATGCTGGCGTGCCCCTGCGAGTCGCGTGCCCAGCGGTCCATGGCGTGCGCTGCCAGCTGGCGCTTCAGCATCTCGGCCGCGTCCAAGAAGCAACCAGGGGGCCGCACCTCGCCGCGCAGCATCTCGTCGGGTGAGGCGTGGAAGTAGAGGTCGTGTGGCCGCGCGTTGGCGATGGTCATGACCAGCGCGTTGCCCGAGCTGCGGCCCGCCCGTCCCACGCGCTGCAGGTAGTTGGACGCCAGCGGTGGCACCGAGCACAGCATGACCGCCTCGAGGTCACCGATGTCGATGCCCATCTCGAGCGTGGGCGTGCACGTGAGCAGGTTGGGCGCGTCCGCGCGGTTGCCCGTCTTGAACGCGATCTCGAGGGCCTCGCGCACCGGCCGCTCCAGCAGGCCCGTGTGCTCGCCCGTGAAGATGCGGTACACGCGGCCCGACCGGTAGAGCGCGCGGTAGTAGTCGCGGTCCGCATCGGCGCCAGCATCAGGCCCCGAGGGCGAGGCTTGGTAGTAGCCCTTGCGGCACTGGTAGTGGTTGCAGGGCCCGTGCTCCCAGATGGCAGCGGCCGCCGCGGGCAGGGTGGCGGTGCTGTTGCACACCGTGCAGTGCGCCTGCTGCACGCGTGACGTGACGCGCAGCGCGGCCGGGTCCAAGCCAAAGGCGCGGCTCTTGCCGCTGGGCACAGCGCGCACCACGCCTTGGATGGCCAGGCGCTCGAAGGCCTGCTCCAGCACCATCCCGATGCCCGCGTCTTGCGGCTTGCACTTCAGGCTGCGCGAGGTCCAGTCGCGCCACCACGTCTTGCGGTTGGCGGGCGCCTGCAGCGTGTCGAACACGGCGTGCTGCACGCCGTCGTACAAGAAGCGCGGCGCCACCGACTGCGGGCCAAAGGGCGAGAAGTGCGGGTTCTTGCGCTTGCTCAGCAAGAAGCGGTTGCCCGTCTTGGCATAGGCCGAGAGCAGCGGGTGGAACACGCCGCCGCGCATGCGCAGGCGCCGCACCAGCCCTTCCAGGAAGTGCCGCACCTCGGGTTCTTCGAGCGGCCCGCCGGGGCGCTGCAGCAGGCGGTGCTCCTCGAGGTATGCCGTGAGCCCGCGGGTGGCGGCCTCCATGCGCTGGTCGTCCACCGTGAGCGTGGAGCACACCGTGCCTTCGAGCGTGCGGCCCACCGTCACGCCGTAGCCGTACTCACGGGTGACCTCCCATGACAGGCGCTCGCGCAGCACCTTCAGCACGGCGTTGCGCTTCTGGCGGACACCGTGCCGCGCCCCTCGGCGGCGTCCAGGTAGGCCACGTAGTCGGCGTGCTCGCGCAGGTCCGGAGGCATGAAGGTGGCCACCATGCGTGCCTCGCCCAGCCGCTCGCTCCAGTGTTCCAGCATGCGCGGCGCCAGGTCATTCAGCGGCAGCTCACCGCCTGCCTGCACCAGCGTGCTCTGCATGGCGGTGCGCAGGTTGAAGCGGTAGGTGCGGCCCGCAAAGAAGCCGGCCCGGTGCGAGGCGTCTTGCACCGAGTCCGTGAAGGCCAGCAGCTTGCGCTCGTCTCCCGTGCCCGCGGCGCCGCCGCTACCGTGGAACGGGCTGTGGAACAGGTGCGACACGGCCACGCTGCTCAGGCTGGCGGCGCGGCTGCCCAAGATGCGCAGCGCGTCGTCGGCGCCGCACTTGGGGCACAGCGCGCGGAAGCGGTGCTTGTCGTTCTGGTCGCCGTAGACCGCCGCGGGCACCATGAGCACCCCACCTGGCTGGCAGCTGCACTGGTCTTCGCCCATGGCCACGCGCAGGCAGCTTGGGCACACGCGCTCGGGGAGGCGCAGCTGGTTGTCGTCTTCGCGCTGCTCGTGAAGCTGCACGAAGCGCGCCTCTTCGGCCTTGCGCAGGTAGGCCTCGCCCACGCTGCGGCTGTCGCCCTTGAGCTTGGGGCTGCCCTCCACCACCAGCGCGCCCAGGCCATCGGCGCCGCACTCGCGGCAGTAGACCAGCGGCAGGTAGTGCTCGTTCGGGGGGGCGTCCAGCTCGTCACGCCACGCAAACGTGTGGCCGCTGGGCTGCAGGCGCCGCACCAGGCCGCGCAGCTCGCGCACCCAGAGCTGCACCTGCACCGTCAAGAAGGGCCGCAGCTGCCCGTGGCTGCGCGTGCGCGCAAACGCCACCAGCCCCAGAAAGCTGCTCAGCAGCTGCCAGCGCACGTTGGCTGGTTGGTCGGCCAGGCGCTGGTCGGCGGCGGCCAGGTGCTCCACCACCTGCGCCCAGTCGCGCGGGCCACCGAGGCCGTCGCGCCCGCGAATGGCCATGAGCACGCGCCGCAAGAACACATGACGCGTGAGGCGCAGGCCCACCTCCACGGGGTCCAGCGCTTCGCCATCCGGCACGTGCAGGTCCAGCCACGAGTTGGCCTGGGCACGCAGATAGGCGTCGGGGTCACTGAACGCTGCCGGGTCGATCAGCGTGGGGGCTAGCGCGGCGCCGTCGGGCCCATGCGTGTCCAGCGGGTCACGCGTGATGGCGCTGCCCTCGGGCCCTTCGGCTTCGAGCGGCGGGAACACCTCGTCGAGATCCTTGCGGTCTTCGCCCACCACCGCGTCCAGCGTCATGGGCTCGCCGAACACCTCTTGGGCAAACTCCACCAGCAGCTGCTTGCTGCGCGTCAGGTCCCCGCTGCCGATGGTGGCCGACGTGCCCACGCACCCGAGGTGCCCCGCGGGCGTGCCCAGGCGCGCCTTCAGGCGCCGAATCAAGCAGGCCACGTCGCTGCCCTGCGCGCCGTCGTAGGTGTGCAGCTCGTCCAGCACCAGGTACTTGAGCGCCAGCGCGTCATTGCGGTGCCACAGCGCCTGGTCCGCGGGCCGCATGAGCAGCAGGTCCAGCATGCGGTAGTTGGTGAGCAGGATGTCCGGCGGTGACTGCCGCAGGACCTTGCGGTCATCCACCAGGTGCCGCGCCCCACGCACGCCGTGCTTGCCCTCGCCGCCCACGTAGAGGCCCGCCGTCACGCGCTGCAGCTCGGGCCGCGCCGCCAGCTCCTTGGCGATGCGCTCGGCCTGGTCCGTGGCCAGCGCGTTCATGGGGTACAGGATGATGGCCTTGATGCCCGGCTCCCCCGCGTGCCGCAGGCAGTGGTCCAGGATGGGGTACAGGAAGCACTCGGTCTTGCCCGAGCCCGTGCCCGTGGTCACCAGCGTGGCCTCGGGCGTGTGCCCATCGCGCGAGCTCAGCCGCTGGAACGCACGCAGCTGGTGCGCATAGGGCGTGAAGCGCGGGGCCACCGTGAGCGGGATGGTCTCTCCCGTGGCCTCGCGGAACGGCAGCCGCACGTCCACGAAGGGCCCCTTGAAGAGCCCGTGGGTGGGGTGCGTGAGGTGCGCGAACAGCGCCTGCTCCAGCTGCGCGTCCTTGAACCCGAAGGTGGTGCGCAGGTAGTCGAGGAGCGTGCCTCGCAGCTGGTGGGCGACGGTGAGGGGCAGCATGAGGGAAGGGCGATAGCGGGAAACCAGCGGGGGCTGCGCCGCGGTGGGAGCCGCATCCCCATCAACGCGCCGTGGGGTGCACGGCGCGTGGGGGACCGTACTACAGACCAGGCGTCGGGTGGTGCGTGAAGCTGGCCAAGCGTGGAGACCTGCACGATACTCATGGCGTGGCTGCCAACCTCGAGAGTGTCCGTCTAGGCGCGTTCAAGTCCTATCGCGGACAAGAGCTGTCGCTCGGACCCATGACCTTGCTGGTGGGTCGCAATGGCAGCGGAAAGTCCAACGCGCTCGACGCTTTGTCCCTGCTTGCGCTGTTGGCTGAGGAGCGTGACGTCAACGACCTCGAGCGCGGCGACTTCGAGGTGGCTGGGCTGCGGGGCGGGGTGAGCGGAGCAGCGCCGTTTGGCAAGACTCCCATCGAGGTGGGCTGCTCGGTGCGCCTGGAAGACGGTTCCCTCGCGGAGCTCGATGTGACGATCGACATCGAGGGGCGTCCGGAGATCTTGTCTGAGACGCTGAAGCTCACAACCAAGGCCGCGGTGAGGGTGCTCATTCAGTCGGGCCGGCAGCACAGCGCCTCCGGCATCTCGGACGCCAAGGTCTATAGTGCAGGACAGCCCAAGACCTATCACCTGCTCTCGTCGCGTCTTGCGGTGGTGCAGGCGGTGGGCAAGGTGCCCGGAGACTCGGCTGCGCGCCGTCTTGTGGTGGAGACATGCGAGCAGGTTCTGGGCGTGTTGCGAGGCGTGTTCGTGTTGGACCCCGTGCCCAGCGGCATGCGCCAGTACGCGCGCGTTGGCTCACCTCCCGACCGCGCCGGCGCCAACCTCTCCGCCGTGGTGTACGCCCTGCGCAAGAACAAGCGGGCATGGACACGGCTCACCGAGCTGGTGCAGGCGCTGGTGGAGACCCACATCGAAGAGATCACCTTCGTGGAGGCCAAGCTCCCAGGCGACCGGCTGATGGACGTCATGGTGGCGCTGCGCGAGCGCGTGGGACGGCAGCACTTTACCACCGACGCGCGCGTGATGAGCGACGGCACGCTGCGCTACCTCTCCATCGTGGCGTCGCTCCTGCACCTTCGTGCCTCGGGGTCTTTCGGTACCACGCTGGTGGTCGAAGAGATTGAGAACGGCCTCTTCCCCAGTCAGGCCCGGCGGGTGCTGGATCTGCTCCGCGAAGAGGCGTCGGAGCAGAGCGTGCGCCTGCTGGCGACCACGCACTCGCCGGCCCTCTTGGACGCGCTGCACCCTGCGGACCATGCCAGTGTGATCCTGTGCGACCGGCAGCCCGACGGGCTCAGTCGGCTTCAGCGGCTGACCGATCATCCCCGCTACGTAGAGATCGCTGGCGCCGGCGCCGTGGGGCGGGCGATCACGCGCGGCGAGCTGGAGCGCGAGCCAGCGCCCCGTGCGCGCTCCGTGGCGGAGCTGTTCGGCACATGAGTTCCACCGTGCCTCGTCGCACACTGGAGCTCTTGGACACCAGCGTGCTGCTCAATCTCCTGCGAGTGCCGTTCGAGTCCGACCACGCGGACGACGTGCAGGCCGAGCTCGATGCCAAGTGGAAGCGCGGCGTCGAGTTTCGCCTGCCGCTCGCGGCGCTCATCGAAGCGGGGGATCATGTGGGGCGCGTCGACAACGGCACCAAGCGTCGCCAGTGTGCGGTGCGCCTTCGAAAGCTGATCGAGGCCACGCTCGACGGCACTGCGCCCTGGTCGTTCGCGCCCCTCGAGTGGGACGCCACGTTCCTCAAGCAGGTCATCTCCATGCCGAGCGCCGAGCTGGTGGATTCGCTCGCCGCCAAGCGCCTGGAGATGGGGGACCTGGTCATCCTCGCTGAGCTGCGCCGCCTGCGAAGCAACCTGGATCAGAAGGTGATCCGGGTCGTCATCTGGACCCTCGACGAGCAGCTTCGTTCGGCGGCGGAGCTACCCTGATCCGCACAGGCGTTGGACAGTGCTCGTCGGCGGAGTATGAATTTTGTATGCGCAAGGCCCGCGTCACGGTCACGGTTCGGAAAGAGGTGCTTGCCAAGGTGGAGCGACAGGTTCGCAAAGGGCGCGCCAAATCCGTGAGCGCGTGGGTCGACGCGGCGATGGAGGAGAAGTCGCGACGAGAAGACCTCGCAGCACTGCTCACTGAGATGAAAGCGGAGAACGGCCCGGCCACGGCCAAAGAGGAAGCATGGGCCCGAGCCGTCCTCGGCCTGTAGTGTTCGACGCGGGGGCGTTCATCGCTTTCGAGAAGAACGAGGTGCAGCCGCTCGACTTGGAAGAAGCCATGGCCACTGGGATTCTCTGCGGCGACCGGAACGTCAACGACGTCGTGGACGCCAGCGTCGTGCTGCTCGCTCGTCGCTGTGGAGCCTGCATCGTCACGAGTGACCCAGACGATCTTCGGCGCATCGACCCGAACGTCGTCTTGGTCCCCTGCTGAGCGAGCGGTGGCCCCACCCGCCCCGATGTAAGCGCAGGTGCGTGACATACCACATGCTGCATGCTAGCCATGCGGCCATGAACGCGTGGACGCGGTTTGGGTTCGTCGCTTTGTGTGGCGTGTTGGGGGTGGGCTGCCTGAGCGAGACGCGCTACGTGTGCCCGCCCGGCAGCGACGTGACCGCGTCCACCCGCTGCGGCGTGGCGTGCGCCTCGGGTGAGCTGAGCGCCAGCGTGTGCGACGAGGTCCGCGCCGCGTGCGCCGACGGGCGCCTCACCGCGATTGACTGCGCCGGCATCGACGGCGACCTGGGCGTGCAGGACATGGGCACGGACCAAGCCGACGTGGGGCCGGACATGGACGTGACGGCGGACACGGGCGTGGACCAGGGACCGTGCGGCGCGTGCGGGGTTGATGCGCCGCTGTGCAACACGGCCACCATGCAGTGCGTGGAGTGCTTGGGCGTGGGGGATTGCGGCGGGGACACGCCGCAGTGCAATGCTGCGGGGGAGTGCGTGGAGTGCCTGAGCGGAGCGCACTGCAGCGGAGACACGCTGGTGTGCTCGAACGGAAGATGCGTGGGCTGCGAGGACGAGGACGACTGCACCGCGGCCGAACCGGTGTGTCAGCCCGCGGGACAGACTTGTGGCAACTGCGTGGATCGCGGACTGCTTGAACTACCCGACGCTGCCCTCCTGCAACCTGGGCACAGGGGCGTGCGTGGCCTGCGATGAGGAGAACGAGAGCGCTGACTGCGGCGAGGGTTCCCCGACGCCGCGCTGTAGCGCCAGCCGCCAGTGCGTCCAGTGCCGCGTGAACACCAGCAACTTGGACTGCCGCAGCACGACTGCCTCGCAATGCGTTAGCAACAGCTGCGCCAGCTGCACGACCAACGCGCACTGCGCGCACCTGACGAACACGCCGTACTGCTTCAACAACGCCTGCCGGGCCTGCACGCCGACGAGCGAGGACGATGACTGCAACGGCAACACGTGCAATCCCGTCACGCGCGCTTGCACGAACACCGCCATCGGGTCGCAGGGCGTGTGCGAGTCCTGCGTGTCGGACAGCGACTGCAGCCAGGCGGACGGGACCTCGCGGTGCATCCGCATGAACTACATGGGCACGCTCAGGGGCGGGTACTGCTTGCTGCAGGGACCCACCTGCGATCGGCCATTCGGGGTGTTCATCAACCAGCAGAGCTTGTCGGGAGCGGCTGCGACAAACTACTGCGGTATCGACCAGAGCGCGGTCAGCTGTGAGGCTGTGAGAGCGCTCCAAGTCAGTCGCACGTGTCCGAGCGGCAACGCCAATGAGTGCGTGGCCGACGGGGCGCTGTGCGCCATGGTGGGGGCCTCAGCAATCGATGCACCTATCCTTGCTCCTCGCCGGATGAGTGCCTTCCTACAGGCCCTGCCTCAAGTTGCGGCGCTGGACGCTGCGGATCGTGATGCGACGCGCCATGCACTTCGCGCCACGGTCATTCACCACCCTCGTCCTGCTTGCTATCACCCCCCTCGGTTGCGCGGATCTGGGGTGCCCCGATGGCACCGTCCTCGATCGCCAGCAGGGGATGTGCGTGCGCACGTCTAGCGACCTGGGCGTGCAGGACGTCGGCACGCACCACGGGGACATGGGGCCCGACACGGGAATGGCCCTGGACCAGGGGCCTTGCCCACCATGCGGGGTGGCAACACCGCTGTGCAACGTCGCCACTATGGAGTGCGTGGAGTGCCTTGGCATCGGCGACTGCGGCGGGGACAGACCGCAGTGCGACGTGGCCACTGGGATGTGCGTGGCTTGCTTGAACAGCACGCACTGCGGTGGCGATGCGCCGGTGTGCTCGAGTGGCGCCTGCGTGCGCGGGCGAGTGCCTCCCCGGCACGGTGCAGACAGCGGCCGCCACCCCCAGCTCTCCTGCTACGTGCGCGCCGTGCGTCGCTGGCCAGCATTGTGCGGGCGGCACAAGCCCGGCAGTCGCTTGCGCGGCGGAGACCTGGGACCACGATGCCGACCCAGCCACCGCGTGCGTGCCCTGGACGGTCTGCGGGGGTGGCACGTACATGACGGCTGCTGGCACTGCCACCGCCAACCGGACCTGCGCAGGTTGTCCCTTGGGCACCTTCAACCCCGCCTCCTCCAACGTCTCCATGTGCACCGCCTGGCGCGAGTGTGCGTACCTCGAGAACGAAGACACGCCGGGGACCGCGTTGGCTGACCGGACCTGCTTTTTGACCGGCGCGATCCTTCAGTTCGGTACGTCAGCCTCTGACGAAGCGACGAGCATCAGCGCTAGCGAGTCCAGCATGGCCATCGTGGGGAACACCTACGGCGCATTCTCTGGGCAGACCAACAGCGGTGAGCGGGACGTCTTCGTCCAGCGGTACAACTCCACCACGGGTACTCTTCAGTGGACGCGACAGTTCGGCACAGAAGGCCTGGACCGTGTCTTCGCGGTGACCCTCAGCCTCGGCGATGCGGTTGTCTTGGCCGGTGACTTCGGGTTCGGCGACCCCTTCGTTCGGCAGTACGGCGCCGACGGCGACCTAGACTGGCACCACGACACCACGTGGACCACCCAAGCGGTGAGCGCGGGGGGCGACGGAAGCGTCTTCGTGGTGGGATACGTTGATGGCGCGCTGCCCGGGCAGAGTCCCCTCGGCTACACCGACGCCATCTTGCAGAAGTACAGCGCAACGGGAGTTCTCCTCTGGACCCGCCAGTTCGGCACCTCGGAGCCAGACCAGGCGACTGCTGTTGCCGTTGGCAGCGATGGCACGATGGTCGTCGTCGGCAGCACTTATGGCGCCTTCCCAGGGCACACGCCCTTGGTCGAAGCGGATGTCTTCATTCGGAAGTTCGACGCAGACGGAACGGTCCTCTGGACGCAGCAGTTCGGCACAACCAATATCGATTGGGCTAAAGCCGTGGCTATCGATCACGAAGGTGCCGTGGCTGTCGTTGGCTATACACACGCGGCCCTGCCTGGGCAGAGCCACGTAGGGAGTGCCGACGCTTTCGTGCGCAAGTACGACGCGGCCGGTGGCCTCCTCTGGACACGACAGTTCGGTGGAGCGGGGTGGGATGGCTCCTTCGGTGTGAGCATGACCCCGAATGGCCGCGTGCTGGTTGCGGGCGGCGTCACTGGCGCGCTACCCGGCCACGTGGCAAACGGCGCCGCCGATGTGTTCCTAGTCACGTACGATCCCGCCGGGACACTCCTGCGCAGGCGTCAGTTCGGAACATCCGGTGGTGACTCTGCGCAGGCTGTGACCACGACTAGCGACGGTCGCGCGTACGTTGTGGGTCCCGTCCAACACGCCCTGCCCGGGCACATCAGCGCGGGCGGCCTGGACGCGTTCTTGTGGACGGTCATCGGTCCATGAAAGGGGGCCGTCCGTTGTCCTAGGTGGCCGCCGCACGGATGGGAATGACCACGGCCTCGCTGAACCAGCTCCACGCGGCTCTCGCGATCGAGGGGCTGGTGGACCTCGAGCATGAACGCGACGAGGACGTTGTCAGCGAGGGGTTCCTGAAGGACCTCCGGGGCGCGTTCAGGGCCACTCGCGACCGCATCTTTGCTGGCCACGAAGACTACTGCCGTCGCCTCCACCAAGCGGCGTCACTCGAGGTGGGCGTGGCCGTTGAGCCGCTACGCTGTGCCTCTGCGCGGGTCCTCGGGCAAGACATGGTCGCGCGGGGCTTCGACGCGATCACCCTCGAGCCCGTCAGCTTGTCGTACGAGGTGTGGCTCGACACCGGCAAGCCGATGAGCCTCAGGCGCGACTTCTGCGGCCTCGTGACCTACGCCCGCAATGAGCAGCAGCTCGCGTCGGTCGCGTTCGGCGGCCGAGCGCCCCACCAACTCGACCATGACAAGGCGCCCAACCTGCGGACACGCCTCATCGAAGTGGCCTGATGGTCGGAGCAACGCGCTACCCGTGTGTCGCGCGCCCCAGCGCATCAGGGCCGCAGCCCCGCCACGATGCGCTCCACCGTGATGTCCAGCACCGGGCTCGGCCCGGTGTCGGCCAGGATGGCGTCGCGCACCACTTCGGAGGCAGGCGCGATCACGCTGAAGTGGTCGCTCTCGGGGATGGCCAGGAAGCGTATGGGGGCGCTGCCGGCCTCGGCCTCCATCATGGGGTACACGTCGGTCCAGCCGCGTTGCACGCCCTCGATGACGAAGGTGGGCGTGCGGATGGAGGTCAGCCACATGATGGGGGCGCGCACGAGGGCCTCGTCGCTCTCGTCTTCGGACGGGATGCACTCGGGGACCTCGTAGCCGCGGGCGTCGTGTGCGGCGCCAAAGGCGAAGATGGCGCGGAAGCGGTCGGTGCTGGCGGCGGTCAGGAGCGCCAGCGTGCCGCCCGTGCTGTGGCCGCCCAGGTAGATGCGATTGGGGTCCACGTCGGCGCGCGTGCGCAGGTACTCGCCCGCGGCGATGATGTCGTCTACCTCGCCCACGAAGCACTCGGGCTGTCCCGGGTTGCCGTTGCGCCCGCGCAGGGAGGGCCGCATGAGCACGATGCCTGCGTGAAGGAACGTGGTGGCGCTCTGGTCGTTGGCGCGCGGTTCGGGTGTCCATGCGCCCCGGTCGATGCCCCAGTTGAACCCACCGGACACCCAGATGATGGCGGGCTTGCGTGCGCTGGTTCCGGCGGGCGCGGGTGGCGTGACGTACGCCGCGTTGCGGCCGAGGGGGGCTGCGTAGTGGATCAGGTCGAAGACGCCGGGGGGCGGGGGATCAGGGGGGTAGTCGTCGCCCTCCCCGACGTAGCGGGTTCGGAAGCCTGCCCGCAGGTCAGCGAGGGGGAAGTCAGCCGATGCTGAGCGCGGTGGTTCTGCGCGCGTTGGAGCCGGGTCTGGGGACGCCACCTCGGCTTCGGGTGCTCTCACGCACCCTTCCGCGCCCAGCACTCCGAGCACCACATGGATGGCCAACACGAAGTTACCGTTTCGCCGCGACGCCAGCGTGGAACCCGCCGACGGTTGGCGGCGCTGCTCACTCATCGCCCGCGCCTTCCATCTGTCGCTCGAAGGACTGCCGCACCAGGCCCATTACGTAGGGCAGCTCATCGAGCGTGGCGAGGGATACCTCCACGTCGCCGTTACCCCAGCGACCCACCTGGGTGACGTCCTTGCAGAGCTTCTTCGGGTCGTGGATGTCGGGGAAGGGCATGTTCAGCGACAGCCGCATCCGCTTGGCCTGGGGCACCACGTCCACGAAGTTGGTCTCTGCCTTGTATGCCACGTACAGCTTGAGGAACTCCTCGGTCACGCACGGATCCAGAGCGAGCACCTCCTTGCGGAACGCCTCGAAGACCTCACGGAACTTTGGGTTCAAGAGGTGCGGGTGATCATCGATGGTGAACCCGGCGCTCTGCGTGGTGCTCGGCCGGTAGGCCGCCAACACGTCGGGCTCGAGCTTTGGCGCCCGCCATACCTCGAGCGCGGTCTTGGCGAGCCGGTCGGCTCTGGCCTTGATGGTCTCTTCGTTCCAGTCATCGAGCTGTCCGAGGCCGGTGTTCAGCTTGAGGGGGCTCTCCTTGAAGCCCATCTTCATGTCGCGCTTCTCGCGGAAGTGGCGATCGCTGTACTCCGAGTTGTAGGCCGTCAGGGTCAGGTTCCCCAGGGTGTGCAGCCAGGTCGTCTGCACCGTGTGGAAGTCGTCGCCGAGGGACTCCTTCCACGCCTCCGACAGCTCGGGGTTCTGCGGCAGGATGTGCTCGATCGTGTATTCATCGACGGGCACCCGCTCTTTGCGGCCATGGTTCTCGAGCCGGCGCAGCCAGTAGGTCCGTCTACTAAAGTGGTAGAGGTCGCGTAATTTCACGGCGCGCTCGAACTCCTCGTCGGCCGGGAAGCGCCGGTACGAGGGCAGCAACAAGAGGTGCGCTTGGACGCTCTCCACGTAGCGGTCCTTCTTGAGTGCCTTAGTGAAGGTGCCGAACGTCTTGTTCATCGAGTTGGTCGGGATGTTGCAGACGCCGCGCCGGAACACGTAGGCCTCCACGAGCCGCACCACGTGCACGAGCTCCGCGGCCGTCAGGCGCGCGGCGTCGTAGTCGGCATACAGCTCGAGCAGGAAGGGATACGCCACGTCCACCTTCAGTTCGCGGAGATCTTGAAATGCCAGCTTCAGATCCGGATTGCCCTCTGCACCGAGCGCGATAGCGCAGAAGTAGCGGGCGAAGTCGCGGATCTCCTTCACGAGCGCTTCCACGCCAGCCTTCGCGGTCTTGGGTGCGGCCGCGTGCTTCTTGAACTCGGCGTAGACGTGCCGAACGTTCGGGATCTCGCCCGTCTTCACCGTCAGGTAGTGGCGCATGAAGGCGTCGAAGTGCGTCCCGTAGGCCTCCTGCCCGAAGTCTACCTCCATGGGTCGCCAGTACTGTTCGTAGAGCCGGGTCTGCATGGCCGGCTCGAGCCGCATCAACACGAAGTTGCGAATCAGGTCGGCCTGGCTCAGCTCGAGACCTGTCGAGTTCATGCTCTCGAAGATCAGCTGTGGATTGTCCTGGTCGCGGCTGAGCGCCAGGTCCACCACCACCAGTTTGGCGAGGCCTCGACAGAGGGGTGCGACGTCGCCACATTCGGCGATGAGCTTCTCGAAGAGCGCGAAGTTCCGCGCGACCGCTCGGGACTGCTCCTTCGGGAGCTCGGTGCCTCCCACGATGGCGGTCAGGGTTGCCTTGTCGGCTTGCGAGAGCAGCAGCTTGAAGTGCCGCTCCCCGCTCTCTTCCGGGTTCAGCAGGTAGTAGTTTCGGAGCTTGCGGGCAGAGAACCCATCCACGGGCTCACCGTCCCCGAGGGCCTTCGCCAACGCTGCGATGAGCAGCGTCACCGTGGTGAGCCGCTGCTGGCCGTCGATGACGAGCAGCGGTGACTGGTGGCTGACTTGCGAGAGGCCCGCCTCGATGTAGACGATCGATCCCACGAAGTGGACGCCAACGTGCTCGTCGGAGCCCGTCCGCAGCACGTCCTGCCAGAGCTGTTGGCACTCCTTCTCCGTCCAGGAATAGGTGCGCTGGTAGATCGGGATGACGAACTGAGGAGACTTCTTGAGGAAGTCGAGCAGCTTTGCTTCGGTGGCCTTCATGGGGAAACCTCTGTCTGAGCGAGCTTGTGGAAGTCCGCCGCAAAAGCAGCGCGGACCGTCTCAAAGAGCGCGGTATCGACTGGCTGGCGGCAGGCGACGGTGTTGATCACGTCGTAGCCGGCGGAGCGCAACGCGTCGGCGAGCGCCTTCTCGAGCGCCGCCACCACGTTTCGCCGTTCGCGGTGTTCATCCATCGTCGTGCCTTCCGCCAGGATGGGGCCGTGCGCGACCAATCGGAGTGCGCAGCTCGCGGGTTCCACGTGCCGCTCGTTCAAGTGCCGCCGGATTGTGTTGCTGTTGGCGTTGAACCCAAAGTGCTGGCCCATCCGGTTGAACGGCGACTGCGCGTGTGGGGATGAGCTGTCGCCGGTGCGGCCTGACCCCGAGCACGTAGTTCGAGGGCGGGGCCGGCCAGACGAGTCACGAATAGCGATGGGCGCATAAGAAACCCCCTCAGAAAACTCGCCACTATTGGCAGGCATCCGAGAGGGTCCATCTCCACAACCGCGTAGTCAGGGAGATGGTCGGATGTCGCATGAAATTGAGCTGCTATTCAAGGTGCATGGGGTGTTGCTGGCGCTCGACGAGCGGGCGGCGGAGCGAGTACGAGTCTCGGGCTGTGCGCACTGCGGCGGCCGGCTCCATGTCTCGAACTACCCCCGCAAGGCACGCGGGCTGAGCGCCGAGGGCGAGACCGCCGGGGCCTACGAGAAGCGGCTGTCGCTGTGCTGTGGGCGGGATGGATGCCGCCACCGAGCGACGCCACCATCCGTGCGCTTCCTCGGTCGGAAGGTCTATGCGGCGCTCACCATCTTGCTCGTTAGCGCGAGCGGCGAAGCTGAGACGTGTGCCCCGCCGGTCATCGCCACGACCCCTGGCGCCCCATCGTGGGCGACTCGTCGGCGGTACCGCTTCTGGTGGGCGGTGGAGTTCTTTCAGACCCCGTGGTTCGTCGAGATGGCTGGGCGCTTCGCTGAGCCCGTCGTGGCCGTGGACGCACCGGCGTCACTGCTCGAGCGCTTCGTGGGTTCGTTGAGCGAGCGGATCACGGGGCTGCTGCGGCTGGTCTCGCCGCTGACCACGAGGTCGGTCGCGCCCGAAGCGTCACGAGTCGCGATGGGGATGTGAGCCGCGCAGAGGATGGCGATGTCCCCATGAAACAGGACTGATTATGGTCCTTCTCGTTGAGCCAGCGGTCATCACGCGGGCTCGTCCACGTAGGAGGTGCAGGTCATGTCAGACAAGACGCACGCGTCATCGAGTGTGCGATGGGCTCGCTTTCGCTTTCAGGTGGTGGGCCCGCTCTTCGTGGAGCCCCCCGCCCCTGGCGCACTGGTGCAGGCGCTCGATGAGTTGGCGGCGCGCAGCTACGAGCACCCCACCAAGTCCGGCGTGCGCGTGCAGTTCTCGCGCTCGACCATCGAGCGCTGGTTCTATGCGGCACGCAACGCGACCGGTGACCCGGTGGGCAAGCTCGCGCGCAAGGTCCACGCGCACGCGGGGACCCACCCGGCGATGCCGGCGACGGTGGAGGAGGCGCTCACCAAGCAGCACCAGGCGCACTCGAGCTGGACCTACCAGCTGCACTACGACAACCTCGTGGCGCTCGCGAAGAAGCAGCCCGAACTGGGCGCGGTGCCGAGCGTGGCGACGGTGCGGCGCTTCATGAAGCGCCGTGGGCTCCTCAAGGTGCGCAAGCCGCGGCGTCGTCGTGGGGAGCCTGTGCAGGAGCCCGTGTTCGAGGCGCGCGAGCGGCGCAGCTTCGAGGTCGGCCATGTGCACGCGCTCTGGCACGCGGACTTCCATGTGGGCTCACGCCGCGTGGTCGAGCCGGACGGGACGTACTCCCAGGTCGTGCTGCTCGGCTTCCTCGATGACGCATCACGCATCGCGTGCCACCTGCAGTGGTACCGCGAGGAGAGCGCCGAGGCGTTCGTGCACGGGCTGCAGCAGGCTCTTCAGAAGCGCGGCATGCCGCGCGCGCTGCTCACCGACAATGGCCAGTCGATGCAAGCCCATGAGGTGGAAGAGGGGCTCGAGCGCCTCGGCATTGTCCATCCCACCACGCTCCCGTACTGCCCCGAGCAGAACGGCAAGCAGGAGTCCTTCTGGGGCCGCGTCGAGGGGCGCTTGATGCCCATGCTCGAAGGCAAGCGCGAGCTGACGCTCGCCTTTCTGAACCAGGCGACGCAGGCGTGGGTCGAACTCGAGTACCACCGCGAGGTGCACAGCGAGCTCGGCATGACGCCGCTCGAGCGCATGCTGCAAGGACCATCCGCGAGACGCCCATCGTGGTCCAGCGACAAGCTACGCCGCGCCTTCCGCACCGAGGTGCAACGCACACAGCGGCGCAGTGACGGGACCATCACCGTCGCGGGCGTGCGCTTCGAGATTCCGTCTCGCTACCGCGTGCTGCTCCGTCCGGTCGTTCGCTACGCGCGCTGGGACCTGTCCACGGTGGATCTCGTCGACGAGCGCCACGGCACCCACCTCGCGACCCTGCTGCCGCTCGACAAGACCGCGAACGCCAGCGGCGCCCGCCGTGTCGTCGAGCCCGTCTCTCCGCCGGGGGTCGTCGACGACGCGTACGTCGGCGTCGCGCCGCTCCTCGACACGCTGATGGAGGACTACGCCGCCACCGGCCTCCCGCCCGCCTATGTCCCGCTCGCCGAGTCCACCGACGAGCCGAAGCCCACCGACACCACCCCCGAAGAGACCCATGAATCCTAAGCTCCAAGCCCTCTATGGCCTCAAGTTCCATCCCTTCCGCGCAGACATCCCCACCGACGCGCTCTTCGTCTCGCCGGCCGTCGATGCCTTCTGTCGGCGTGTCAATTCAGCCTGACAGATGGAGGATTCGCCATGGTCACCGGGAGACCCGGGCTCCGGGAAGTCCATCGCTCTGCGTGTCCTCGAAGAGCGGCTCCGCCGCCGCCAAGACCTCATCGTCGGCACCATCGAGCGCCCAATCGGACGCGCCTCCGACTTCTATCGCGAAACCGGCGACATCTTCGGGGTGAGCCTGCATGGTCACAACCGGTGGGCCGGATTCAAGACGCTGCGCGAGAAGTGGAGCGAGCACATCGCCACCACCCTCACTCGGCCCGTCCTGATCGTCGACGAGGCCCAGGAGATGATCTCCGGCGTCTTCACCGAGCTGCGTCTCTCCCGCCAGCAACCGCCGCGCGCCCTCCCTCCTCCTTGTCGCGTCTTCGCCGGCGATGGCCGCCTTCCTGTGACCCCTCCGCGCCCCCCCCCGCCTCCTCGGCTCCGGCTGCCGGCGGCGACTCAAACTCGAGCCCGCTGGTCGTGATGAACTCGCCGCCTGCCTTGACCACCTGCTCGACGCCGCCGGGGCGCCGCCCATGCCAGACAACACGGGGGTGCGCGCACCACGCCGAGCCGCCGCGGGACCACCGCCGGCTATCGCGTATCCCCCGACTAGCCTGAACACTGTCCGCCCCGCTGCGCATTCCGCGCATCGTGATCACCAAGATCGCCGCATCGTGATCACCGTGATCGGGCATCGTGATCACGTGTCGGAGCGGAGCGACGAGCAGAGTCGTCAGGAGTGGGCTTGAGCGTTCTCCTTTCGGCGAGAGGGCCCCTTCATGGAGACCTTGTGGGCGTTGTGCACGAGACGGTCGAGCACGGCGTCGGCGATGGTCGGGTGGGCGATGTAGTCGTGCCAGTTTTCGACCGGGAGCTGGCTGGTGACGATGGTGGATCGGCTGCCGTGGCGGTCCTCTAGGATCTCGAGGATGTCGCGCCGCTGCTGGTCGGTCATGGGCGCGAGACCCCAGTCGTCCAGGATCAGGACGTCGGTCTTCGCGAGGCGGGCAAGTAGCCGCACGTAGCTGCCATCGACGTGCGCGATGGCGAGCTCCTCAAAGAGCCTTGGCACACGTCGGTAGAGGACACGGAAGCCGAGGCGGCACGCGAGCTGGCCGAGCGCACACCCGAGGTAGCTCTTGCCGACGCCGGTCATTCCGGTGATGAGCACGTTCTGGCGCTCGGCGATCCAGCGCCCGGTCCCGAGCTGCCGTAGCTGCGCCTTGTCGAGCTGTCGACGTGGCGCGTAGTCCACATCCTCCATGCATGCGTTCGGGATCCTGAGCTTGGCTTCGCGCATGAGCTTGGCGAGGCGTGTGTTCTCGCGAGAGAGCGCCTCTGCTTCGACCAGCAGCGCGAGCCGCTCGTCGAAGGGAAGCTCGCCCATGGAGGGGTCGGTGCGCTGCAAGATCCACGCGGTGGTCATCGCGTAGAGCTTCAGCGCTCGGAGTTTCTCGATCGTGGGTTCGGTCATCATGGCTTGTTTCAGGTCCTCGTTCTCAGTTCAGGTAGTAGTCCCGACCGCGCACGTTCGCGTGGTCGATGGGGGTCTCGGTGTCGCCTGCGAGGTCGTCGATCGCGACCGCGTCGAGGCCATGTCGGAGCACCGACTCGACGCTCCGATACGAGCGCACGCCGACGCGCATACAGCGCGCGCACGCGGCCTCCACGCGGGCGTCGTCGTACTTCTTCGCGAGCCGCAAGATCCCGAGGCAAGAGCGAAAGCCCTGCTCGGGGTGTGGTCGGTCGGCCAGGATCGCGGCGCAGAGCGCGTTGGTCTCGGGACCGAGCTTGGATGCCCACGACAAGATCCTTGATGGGGTCCACTCCGCGTGTGCGCGGTGCGCGCTCGGCATGTGGTCGGGGATCGTCGACACGCGCTTGCTGCCGTTGCGCGCATGGGCTGCGATGCGCCGGTTCCCGAGCAGCACTTCCACGGCCGTCGGCGTGGCGCGGACCCACACCTCCTCGCCCACATGGCGGTACGGCACGGAGTACAGGCGCCCGTCGAACTCCACGTGGTAGTCGATGTTCACCTTGGCCATCCTCCACTCGGTGATCTCGAAGAGGTCTTGCGGAAGCGGGAGCAGCGTCGCCCGCTCATGCTGCTCGAACATCTCGAGGCGGCTCTTCCCGTACGTGCGCATGCGCCTGCGATTCAGGTCGTCGACGCACTCGCGGATGGCGGCGTTGAGCTCGGTGAGCGAATGGAAGACGCGGTTGCGCAAGCGGCCGAGGACCCATCGCTGAACGATGCGCACGGCGCCCTCGACCTTCGCCTTGTCGCGTGGCTTTCGAGCCCGCGCAGGCAGGATGACGGTGCCGTAATGCTCGGCCATGTGTTGATAGCTGCGCTGGATCGTGGGCTCGTAGATGCATGCCCGCGTGACGCCGCTCTTCAGGTTGTCCGGCACCACGGCGCGGGCGACGCCTTCAAAGAACGCGAACGCCCGCACGTGCGACCCGACGAAGTCGCGCACGCGCTGCGTGTGCGTGGCCTCCGCGAATGAGTAGTTGGAGGCGCCGAGCACGGCCACGAACAACTCGACTTCGCGCACCTCGCCCGTCGCTCGATCGACAAGCTGCGGCCTCTTGCCCGAGTAGTCGACGAACATCTTGTCGCCGGCGACGTGGTGCTGCCGCATGGACAGCTGTCGACGCTTCAGGAAGGCGCGATAGCGCTCGCAGAACGCCGTGTACTGGAGCCCGCCCGGGTGCTGAACCAGGTACTCCTGGTGGAGCAGATCCAGCGTCACGCCCGGCCTCACGCGCTCTCGATGGATCCACGCGCAGTCCGGCTCGACTCGTGGGAACGCCGCCCCAGATCCGTCGTCCGCGTACAGGCGCACCTCGAGGTCAGCCTCGTCGAGCGCGACGACCTCCGCGTAGGTGTTGAGCCCCGCCGATCTCGCGCGCCGCACCACGTTCACCACCGACGCCGGGCTCACGCGTGCGCTCTTGGCCGTTTGGCGGTTCGAGAGCCCCAGCTCCCACTTCGCCCGCAGAATCTCTTTTACGTTTCGCATGACCAGTCGCTCAGTCGCCATCTCGGCCTCCTTCGAGGCCAGTGACTCCCTGCTCGACCTGACGTCGCTCGACTGCCTCGGCGCCGAGGATGATCCTCGCTCGCCGGCCAGCACCCCGCCGTGACCCCTGTGGTCACCATCGTGATCCAGGTGGTCACGATGCCGATCCACGCGATCACCATCCCGATCTACCTGGTCACGATGCCGATCCAGGTGGTCACGATGCCGATCTTGGCGGTCACGATGCGCCGATCTCGGTGGTCACGATGCGCCGATCCAGGTGGTCACGATGGCGCGTCGCGCGCAGCCGCCGAGCGCGACCTCCCGAGGCTCGACGAGAAGCTCTTCCTCGAGGTGTTCGCCACTCCGACTCCCGCACGTGCAGGGGGCCGCAAGCGGTGAATCCCTCGACCCTCGCGTGATCCACTACGCCCCAGAGGCCGCTCCTCTCGTCGCTCTGCTGGCCGTGGTCAACGCCGCCGAGGCCGCCCTCGTGGTCGTCCACGCACTCGAACGCGTCGAGGACTGCCCCTCCACCGAGGTGCGCCTCGCGCGCCATCTGCGAGCCGCCCTCGCGCGCTCCTCGAGGGCCACCCACGCCTACCTCGACTACGTCGTCGAACTCGCCATCCCGCCCCCGCGCGAGGACCCCGACCCCGACATCTTCTGACTCGAGACGCCCGCCAGCTCCCTGGCGGGCGTCTCGTCTCCGGCGCTGGAGCGCGGGCGCGACGCCTCCATCACGATTCGTGATCGGAGGCCCATCATTTCACGTGACGCCACTCAGGCCCACGTAGTGGAGCGCCCGGGCACCCTTCTTGATCTCCCACACGTAGAGCCAGAACCCGCGTTCGAGCAACCGCCCATCGAAGGACAGTGAGTGCGTGCGTGGGATCATCTCATGACTCCCCAGGAGCACGCCGTGCCGTTTGTGCAGAAAGAACTCATCCAGTACCTCTCCAAGCACTACTTGCCCCTCCCGCCGAGATCGCCCTCGAGCGCGTCCAGTTCAGCCTCCATGGCTGCAGCGTCTGTGCGCATCGCATCGATATCAATCGCTCCGACGCGAAGCGTCGGAATGACATCCAGTCGGAAGTCCTTGGCCGCGTCGATGGCGAGTCGTGCATTGCCGAGCTCGTCCAACACTGCCAACGACAGGCGCTGCGCCTCTTGCAGCGTCTGCCAACCAAAGAGCGTCTCGCCCGCGTACTCCAGAAGTGCTCCAACGACAGGTGCCATCTTGTCGATGGTCCATTCGAGTGCAGCGATGCCACCGCGAGCGACCAAGCCTCCGACGACGGAACCAATCAGGCTGCCCAGCACGGGGATGGGGATCAACACCTGTCCAAGCGCGGCTCCGGCGACGCCACCCGCCGCGACCGCCGAGTTGGTGGCGCAGCGCTGTGCGAACTCGGCGCCGGAAATCTCCCCAGAGTAGAGAGCGTGGCCGTCACGGATCGATTGCACGATCACTACCGCGATGGCGCCCACGGCGCCTGGCGAGATGTCCGCCAGCATCGGCCCCAGTGCCCCAGCGCGTGCCGCCTCCACGAGGCCCGTGGCCATGGCGCCCTGGAGCCCAGCCCATCCGCCAGCCTTGAGCGCCTTGACCCCGCCGTCCTTCAGCAGCTGGTTCGCGAGATCGGGCTCCCCGGCCTTCCAAGCTTTGAAGGCCTTCGCGGCTGCGGGGGCGAACGCAATGGCAACCCCGATGCCCCCCGCCACAGCACCACCGAACGCCATTCGCTTGGCGAGCTCCTCACCCGACAACGTTCCCAGCTGTCCCATCACGTCTTCGCCGCGGAGGGCCTTCCGCGTGAGGTCCTCGGACTCTTGTCGGCTGAGTGGCCGCGACTCAGCCCCACCAATCCTCATGCGGTCGCTGACATGGTCTGCAGAGTGCATCGAGGCTTCGCGAACGTGCACTCGGGCGTCCGTTGCAGCCTTCTTCGCGCTACGTGCAATCACCTCGGCGACTTGGTCCGCAGGCACAACCTTGCTCTGCATCGACGTGTAGTCGGGGTTCCAGAGCTGCTTGGCCGTGTCCGCTGCCGACCGGTAGTACTTCACCTGAGCTTCGAGCACGGGACCGTCCCCCAATCGTGCTGCGATGTCAGCGGAGGCGCGACTGGTGCTCTGCGGGATGCGGACGAACAGGTCCGTGACCTCCTTCTTGTACGCATCGATCTCCAGGCTGTGGGCGTGCCACTGCTCGGCGAAGAAGCCCTGGAGCTGCGCTGTGCCCTGATTGGCGCGGGCCGCGACTAGACGATCCACGGACGCTCGCGCCTGCTGCACCGCAGCGTCCAGCCCCTCTCGCCACGCAGCCGCGTGCATGGCTGCTCCCACCCCGCCAACAACCTCTCCCGTGCCATCAGACATTGGCGCCTACCTCATCCATCGCGGCGAACGCGTCGTACGCGACGTGCAGTGAGTACGCGATCTCGTGGTTTGCTGCGGCAACGCGGAGCGCCTGCTGTACGGCCTTCGGAGCCTTGTCGAACTTGTCCGTGGACATCCGCCAGGAGCGTCCGGCGCCGCTTGCGAACGGCGTCGGCGGGCGAGCCGAGGGGTAGCCCGAACTCCTCCATGATTCGCTCGAGTTCACCTCGAGAAGCAAGGTTCGCCGCCTGCGGTCCGAGCTCAGCTCGAACCTCGTGCTCGGGGTGGCCCAAGAGCACCGCCAAGCGTGCGCCATTCAGGACGCTGTCGCCGGCGCGGTTGGCACCTCCGAGCGCTGACCGGGGTGCGGCGCCCGCGCCCAGCTGTGGTGACGTCAACATACGCTGAACGTCGGCGACCACGCATCGAAAGAGCGCAGCCGCAGCAGCCGCCCGAAGCACCGAGTTCTCCGCAATCAGCTCTCCCCGCTCACGCTCGAGCGCGTCGACTCTTCTGCGTAGCTGAAGGGTCAGTTGACGATAGCGATTGGTGATGTCGCTGAGCCTGTCGTGCTCCTCGCGGAGGTCTTCCACCTTGTTCAGCGCGGTCACGAGCTCTGCGAGTTCGGCTTGCTGGGCCAACGCCAGCGTCGTCACTTCGGCGGCGACTTCGCGCAGGAAGGCGTTGCCGCGGCGGAGGCGCGCACCGGCCTGTTTGTCCAGCAGTCCAAGTAGGCTCCGAAGCGACGCGTGGTCGCCCACCTCGTTGTAGCTGCGATTGGCGTTCTCCAGCAGCCAGATGCACTCGGAAAGGATGCGCTCTCGTTCGGCGGCCCGGTCCAGCAGCACCCGCATGTCTTCGTCTTTTACGCCATCCGCGGTGACGACCTCGGCATCCCAAGCTAGTGGCTTCAGTCGAACGAGCTGCTTCCCGGTTGCGTCGGCATAGAGGTGCTGCATCCACGTGAGCGCTTGCTGGATGACCTCCGTGACCTTCGCGGCGGCGGAGGCAGACTCGGAGCGCCCTTCTGCGATCTTGCTGTAGCGCGCCAGCTCCGACGCGGTGGTGTCGAGGAACTCCTTGGCCCAGCTCGTGGTCCATCAAGCCAAGGCGCGTCAGGCAGGCGAATGCTGCCTGGTGCTTGATGAACGCCAGGCGTGCCGCTGCGTCGCCGCCCTCGCCGAGGAACATCGTCGATGCACCTGCGCCGGCGGCCCCGAAGGCGGTGGCAATGACGATGCTCCCTCCCACCATGCCGAAGCCACCCGCAGCCAGAGCCCCACCGCCAAGAAGGGCAAGGCCCGCGCTGACGGCGGCGGCTCCCGAGAGTCCTAGGAGGTAAGTCCCCACCAGTCCGCCAATTAGCGGCCCCGCGAATAGGCCGACGGCGATTGCCAACGCGCCCCCACCAAACACCTTGAAGAGCGGGCCCCAGAACGACTTGTGCGCGCCCTCGGCGTCCGACACGGCCTTCGCTACGGTCTCCATCACCGCATCAATCGACAGCGGTTGGGGGAGTCGAAAGTCCATCCATGCTGCTGCTCGCTGCGTCGCGAGGTCGCGCGCCTTGGGATTCACCGTCAGCTTGGCCTCTACGGCCTTCGGAAACTCGGCATACGGGCTCGCTGTGCGCAACTCCATCAGCAGCAGCACGCACTGCAGTGGCGTCATCTTCTGAATCACGGGCAACACCGTCAAGGACATCGCGTGGATCTCATCGTGGAGACGACTGGTGATGGGCTGCGACCCGAGCGGTTGCGTGGAGTTCCTGCCATTTCTCCCGGCACGCGAAAGACGCTGTTGCAGCACCCAGAAGCTGACGTCGTTCTTGTCCTTGTTCTGGCTCTTCTGCTCAATGACGTCGTAGGCCACCAAGATTGTGATGGCGTCGTCGAGAGCCTTGAGCTGGCTCTCATCGAAGGAAAACTTCTTCAGTCTGTTGTCCATGCGTCCCTCCGTTAGTGGATCGTGTCATTGCTCGGTCGTTGTGCGTGGCCCCGTGCGCCCCCTGAATTCCTCGTACGCCTGCGCCATGTCCGCCTCGCGGTCACACGCATCGAACGGCGCGACGAACGCGCCCTGCTGGTCCACCGCCCACTCGGGCAGCGTCTCGCCCCCTTGGGCGTGCTGAATCTCACCCCACTGCGCGCGGGTGACGCCCACGCCGCTGAGGCCGCGGTTGACGGTGAACACAATCTTGCCGCGCTGGTCGTAGAAGGTCTCCCGCTCGTACTGCTGCAGCACGGGGAACTGCACGCGGTAGATGAGCAGCAGCTCGTCGAGGGTCATGTCCAGCGAGAGCGCGGCCAGCGCGTCGAGCTCGACGAGGGCCTGTCGGCGCTCGAAGGGGGTGCGCAGCGGGGTGTCCCAGCTCCACTCGGGGGTGAGGTGAGCGTAGGTGCCTGCTCGGGGGTCGGGCTTGGTGGGCGCGTCGGGTGCCCATGCGGATGAGCAAGTCTCCTCCCACAGCTTCGCGTATGGGCGAGTGAGGCATGCGAGCCGAGCCGACCGAGCCAGAACAAGCGGAACGAGCAGTGGGCCAGGCAGGGGGACCTGGCCGATCTCCTCTGCATGGAGGTTGGTCTTTCCAGTCGTCTTGAACAGAAAGTCGACCGTGAGGGACGCTGTCATGCCCATCACTTCTAGAACGCGATGCGCTTCAGCGAACGTGAAGCCAAGGCAGCCGTGAATGTGGGCGACGCCGGGTGGAACGGCGGCAGCGATCATCGTTCGCTCCCCAGTTGGGGCGACCATGTGACGACACACCCATCGGTACTCGTCCGTCACGGGTCGGCCCCGCCACTCTGGCGTGCGCTTGCGGTACTCCCCCGGTGAGCACGCCGGCACGTAGTTGGTGCGGGGCAGGTAGTCCTCGGGGATCACCGTCAGGTCGATGGGGCTGTAGTCCTTGTTGTGGCTGCAGCCCTCGTTCGGGGTCTTGTTGAAGGGGTTGCCCACGTAGAAGTGCGGGCCGGACACCACCCACTCGTTCACGTCCTTTGGGAACCGCGTCTCGCGCGCGATCGTGCCGTCCTGCTGTTGGTTCGTCTCGTGGAAGTGCTCGGTGGCGAAGTAGTTGTCGCCCAGGTCGGCCAGCTTGCGCGGGGCCTTCACGAACCGCTGCAGCACATCCAGGATCTCACGGCTGTGCACCACGGGCAGGCGCGCTTCCAGCGCCGAGGTGCCCGGCCTGTCGTAGAGCTGAGCAAACAGTGCGAGCGCGGTCACGTCCACGTGAACTAAGCGAGACGCGTGTCCCTGGAGCAACCAGCTCTCATCGACGCCCTTTATCCCAGGCACCGGGCCTAGGCCGTCGTGTTGGAACGACTCATCGAGCGTCCGCGGATGCAGGCAATTGGCAAGTGCTGTGAACGAGGGACTAGGCCGTTCTGCGGAGCGACCCACCGTGAACGCGTACGGACGCTGGTTGTTGATTTCTGCGAACAGTCGGAGCTCGTTCTGAAACCGAACGAGGACGGAAAGCCGCAGCCACGCTGCGCTCCTGAACGGGCCACCCCGGGGGTCGTCCCACACGCCGGGTTGGTGCAAGAACCCCCAGGTTCCACGGGGCGCGCCCAGTCTCCACGTGCGCTCCATGAAGCACTTGTACAAGTTCGTCTGCACGCCCTGCAGCGCCGGGTAGTTCTGCACCGCGTTCAGATACGCCGGCGTCCCCGTCATCGCCTCGAACTCGCTCAGGTACGCCGCCCGCGCAGCCGGCACCTCCAGCACCTTGGCGCGCCGCTCGGTGGCCTGCTTCGCGCTCAGCCCCTTTACGGCCAGCAGCGGCTCGAAGTCGGACAGCACGCCGCCCTCTTGCCACTCCACCTTGAGCCACGGCGGGTTGCCCACGATGACGTCCATGCCGCCGCCGCTCTTGAACACCTCGGGGAACTCCAGCTCCCAGTGGAAGAAGTGCAGCCTCCCGGCCAGCCGCGCCACCACCGCCCGGCGGGCCGGGTCCATCTCGGCGGCGCCGCCCGTGTCCGCGCGCTCCTTGGCGGTGTCGGTGATGGCCTCCATGTCGCGCAGCCACTGCTCGCGGCTGGGCAGGCGGGCCACCTCGCTGATGGGCCAGAAGAACAGCGCGCACCAGTAGTCCATGAGCGCGCGCAGGCGCTGGCCGGGGGCGATCGGGTCGCTCAGCTGGCGGGCATACTCCTCGCACGACTGCGCGTCCTTGGGCGTGGGCGGCAGGCCATCCACGCTGCTTCCCGCCGCACCAGACGCTGGCTGCCCCCACAGGCGCAGCACCTGGCGCGTCTGGGCCAGCACGCCCTCGCGCTGGGCTTGGTGCCGCTCGAACAGCGTGTCCACCCGGCTGCTGATGAGCAGCAGGCGCCGCACGTCCATGGCGTCCAAGGGCTGGGTGAAGGCCTTCTTCCACTCCTTGATGGCCTTCATGGCGGCGGGCTCGAGGGCGCTCACCACCTTGTCGCCGTCGAAGGCCACCATGCCCGCGTCGGGCACCAAGAAGTGGTAGACGCTGTCGCTGGGGCGCGGGGTGCCGAGAGGCACGCGCGTGGGCTCTTTGCCCAGCCAGTTGGGGCTGTCTTTGGTGTTCTTCTGCGTGAGGTGGTGGCTGTGGAACACCTCGCGGCGCGCGCCGACAAGGCTGTTGCCCACGCGCAGGCGCAGGTCCAAGAACGGCGCCAGCGCCCCTTGGTGCAGCACGTTCAGCCACACGGACACCTTGCCCAGCTCGGCGGCCAGTGGGTTCAGGTCCACGCCGTAGCTCTGGTTCACGGCAAAGTGATACTTCACCTTCTGGTGCTCTTCCGGGTAGTCCTCGGCGGGCAGCGTGACGCCCAGCTCGGCTTGCTTCTTCAGCAGGTAGCGATGGGCCAGCTGGTCGATGGCCTCGTTCAAGAACGCGCCGGACCCCATGGCCGGCTCGCACAGTGTGAGGTTCAAGATGCTGTCGGCCGGCAGCTTGGGCAGGCGCTGGCCGCGGGGCGCGTGTCGGCGGGGCCAAAGCTCTCGCCCAGGCGCTCCAGCAGCGTGTACTTCACCAGGCACTCGGTGAGCACCTGCGGGGTGTAGTAGCTGGCGCTCTTCTCGCGGTCGCGGCCCGCCAGGCGGAACAGGTAGGTGCCCTTCTGGTGGGCCACGCGCCGGCCGTACTCGTCTTTCAGGAACTCGTTGTCGCTGTAGTCGCCCGCGGCCGCCTCGGGCACGAAGTAGGTCTGCGCGTTGGCCTTGAGCCGGCCGTCTTTCTCGAGGTCGGTCTTGGCGGCCACCTCGAAGAGGTTGTCGTAGGCGAAGAAGCCGCGATAGCTGAGCAGGCCTTCATACACGGCGCCCAGCTGGTTGATGCCCAGCTGCGCATAGCTGATGCGCCCGCGCTGCCCGCCCTTGCCGCTGGGCTGTGAGAGCGAGAGCTGCGCCAGCACCTCTTGCAGCACGCTGTTGCGCAGCTTCACGCGGCGCAAGATGGGGGTCTTCTCGTCGTCGAACAGGGCGCTGCGCAGCGGGGCCACCGTCATCTGGTCCACGATGTGGTCTTCGTCGCGATCGCCCTCTTGCAGCTTGTGCTGATACCCGCGCGGGTAGCCGTGCTGAACGATGCGAAACAGGCGCCGCAGGCTGTTGTCCAGGTAGGTGCCCTCGCGGGCGCCCACGGTGGTGAGCGGCGTGAGCTCGAGGTCGCGCAGGCTCTCGAGGCTGTATCCGCGGCGGTAGTCGTCGGAGCCCATGGGCACCACGCCGGTCTCTTGGCTGCGGGCCTCCACGTAGAACAGGAACAGCAGGCGGTACAGGTAGACGATGCACTCGCGGGTGAGCGCCTCGGCCACGTCGTCGCGGCCAAACACCTCTTGCTTGGCCACCTCGCGCAGGTAGCGCACGGACTCGTTGGCGATCAGCTCGATGGCGCGCTGCGCCCCGAACTTGAGGTCCGTGGAGACGGCGTAGGCGTGCTTGTGGCTCTGCTCGTCCAGGCGCTCCAAGAGCGACTGGCCGCCGCGCGGCAAGAGCACCTGGCTGTGCAGCAGCGCGGCCGTGGCCTGCATGGCCTTGCCGTCGCGCCGGCCAAAGAGGGTGCCCAGCTCGAAGTGCAGGTACTTGCCCTGGTGCCACTTGTGCCGGTCGATCAAGAAGGCGTCGCTGCCGGCCAGCAGCAGCACCCAGCGGGGCGGGTGCTCGCCGCGGAAGATCACGTTGTCCAGCAGGTCGCGGTAGCTGCCGGGCGCTAGGCGGGGCGCTTGGTCTTCGGGCAGGTCACGCAGGGCGGTGGGCAACTGGCTGTGGGCGGGGCCTTCGGAGAGGGGGTCCGCGGCGTCTTCGCTCTCGGCGAAGGGCGCCTCGAGCACCCACAAGAAGGGGCGGCCGCTCTCCTGGTGCTGGAGCGCCAGGGGCAGCACGCTGCCGTCGTCTAGCTGGGCGGCGGCGGGCTCGCGCGTGTAGCCCAGCACCTCCAAGAGGTGAGCGTGCAGGTCCCGCGCGGCGCCGAGGCGCGTGGTGGCGCTGGCGCCGTCCCCGTTGCCGGTGGCCAGGCCGAGGGCGTCGAAGTAGCGGCCCGCCAGCGCGGCCAGGCGCTTGGGCGGGGCTTTGTCGCCTCCGTCTTTCTCGGTTTGGGCCCAGCCGGCCAGCAGCTCGCTCACGTCGCCGGCAAAGAGCGAGTCGAGGTAGTGCTGCGAGTAGAACTCGCCCACGTTGCGGATGCCCGCCAGGTCGATGGCCACTAGCGCGCCCCCTTCAGGACCAGCGCCAGGCGCAGGTAGGGCTCGGCCCCGGTGGTGAAGCGCTCTTCCACCCAGCGCTTGCGGTCGGTGAGCTCGCGTTCCACGTCTTCCACGCGCGCGGCGATGGCCAGGCGCTGTGGGCTGTCGGGCTTCTGGCCGCGCTCGCTGAGCGCTTGGTCTTGCTGCGCGAGGGTGCTGGTGACGCGCGCGGCCCAGGCGGCCACGCGCTGCTGCTCGGCCTTGATGGTGGGCAGCAGGGCCTTGCCGCGCTCCTTGCGCACGGCCTGCATGTGGCGCGTGGCGGCGGCCACGGCGGCGCCGCGCAGCAGGAGCAGGCGGCTGGTGTCCAGCGCCTTGCCGGCGTTGCTCAGCTGCAGGTGCAGCTTGGCGGCCTGCGCCAGGGGCTCGAAGGGCTCCACCGTGGGCGGGTGCTTCTGCAGGGCCTCGGGGGTGTGCTGCGACGTGTCGGCAAAACGCACGGCCAGCCAGTCCAGCACCATGGGCTGGCTCTCTTGGTTGCTGAGGATGGCCTGGAACACGAAGGCGGCCTCGCCCGCTTGGAGGCCGTCGTGCACGCGCAGCACGGGCGCCTCGTGGCGGCCGAAGTGGGCCAGCACGCGGTCGTTCAGCCACTCCATGACGGGGTGCTGCTGCCAGAGCAGCTGCCACTCGGGCCAGCGCGAGGGGTCTTTGCGCGAGTCGGTGAGGGCCTGCTGCACCAGGGCGCGGTCTGCTGGTGAGCTTGAAGCGAAACTCGCCGTCGCGGCGCAGCTCGGGGGGCATGAGCTCGAGGCGGCGCTGGAGGTCGGCGGGAGCCGTGAGCGTCAGCCCTTCTGCCTCGGTGTGCCAGGTGGTGGCGGGCACCTCGGCGCCGGCCGTGGCGGCGGACTTCAGCTCTTCGAGCGCGTCCCGCACGAAGCCGAGCGAGCTGTCATAGACCGAGAACGGGGTAGCGGTCTTCACGTGCTCGGCGGGGGCGCCCTTCAGCTTGCGCTCGCCGTCGCTCAGGGTCTTCAGGAACGCGGCCAGGTCATCGTCGCTGTCGTCATCGGTGTCTGCGCCCTCGCCGCTGGCCAGCTTGTCTGGGTCGCGGATGAAGCTGTCCGGGTCTTCGTGCTGGCTGATGGCGGCGGCCACGCGGTCGGCCTCGGCCACCGGGTCGTGCAGGTTCATGAGCCACTGCACGTCGCCCAGGTTCTTGTGGGCGCGGTGCTCCTTCTCGGTGAGCACCTCCAAGATGCGCAGGTCGCCCTTGAGGGCTTCGCTGCTGGGCCGCGTGAACAGGTAGTGGATGTCCGGCGTGTGGTGCTGGCCAAAGCGGTCGATGCGGCCGTTGCGCTGCTCGAGCGTGATGAGCGACCACGGGATGTCGTAGTGGACCATCCGGTGGCAGTGGTAGTGCAGGTTGATGCCCTCGGACGCCGCGTCGGAGCACAAGAGCACGCGCAACGGCGAGCGCTGGGTGCCAAAGTCCTTCACCAGCGCTTGCTGTTGCTGGTCGTCGAGCGAGCCGTGGAAGGTGCCGATGGCGTCCTTGGGCAGGCCGGTGGCCTTGCGCAGCTCGCGCTCCAGCATCTCGAGCGTCTGGATGCGCTCGGAGAAGATGACCACGCGCTCGTCGCGCGCGGCGTCGCCCACGCCAAAGTCTTTGAGCAGCGCCACCAGCTTCTGGAACTTCCCGGACTTGGGGCTGGGGCTCTGCTTGGTGAGCGCGGCCAGCTCGTGGAGCAGGGCGCGGTCGTGGGCCAGGTATTCGGGCTGCATGGCGTGGGGGCTGCTGGCCTCGCCTTCATCATCTTGGCGCTGCGCGCGAAGGTCCACGCGCTTGGTGCGCTCGGCGATGGAGCTGCCAAGCGCCTCGGGGGAAGACAAGTAGCCCTTCAGCAGGGTGGTGCGGAACAGCACGCCGTGGCCTGCACCGCGCGCGCGCAGCGTCTTGAACTGGGCCGTGCGCAGGCCCTCCAGCACGGCGTCTTCGGCCGGCGTGGCGGGGATGTGGTGGGCGTGCACCTTGCGCTCCGAGAACGCGTCGCCTGCCTCGGCCGCGATGTCTTTCTTGAAGCGCCGCACGTAGAGCCCGCGGATCTCGTCGGCGGTGTAGTCGCTCTCGTTGGCCACCGCCGTGGGCTCGAGCAGGTTGATGAGGCTGGCGAAGCTCTCGGGCTTGCCGTCGTGCGGGGGGGCGCTGGTGAGGATGAGGCTGTCGCACGTGCGCGCCAGCAGCTTGGCCAGGCGGGCGCGCTGGCTCATGCCGGCCTTGAGCGCGGCCTTGCTGGGCGTCTTGCCCGCCGTGGCGGAGGCGCCGCGCACGGCCACGTGCTGGCACTCGTCGATGACGGTGACGTCCCAGTGGCACGCTTCCAGGAAGCGGCGGTACTTGGCGTCCTTCTTCAGCGTGTCCACCGAGATGATGACGCGGTCGAACTTCTGGAAGGGGTTCATGTTGGCGGGGATGTTCCGGCGCACGCGCTCGATGCCCACCGAGTCGAGGCGCACCAGCGGGATGGTGAAGCGCGCCCACAGCTCCTCTTGGAACTGCTCCAGCACCGACTTGAGGGCCACCACCAAGATGCGCCGGCCGCGCCCGCGCGCGATGAGCTCGCTCAGGAGGATGCCCGTCTCGATGGTCTTGCCGAGCCCCACCGCGTCGGCGATGAGGATGCGCGCGCGTGGCTGCTGGAGCGCACGGGCGGCGGGCACCAGCTGGTATTCCTTCACGTCCATGGCGCCCAGGTGGCCCATGACCAGGTGGGGCTCCGTGGGCGGCGACTGGCGCAGCAGGCTCTCGAGGTACAGGCGGCTGCGGCGGTACTGCGGCGACGGGTCTTGGACCAGCAGCGTCTCTTCGGGCTTGAGCTCCACCAGCTCGTCCAGGTCCGACAGGAACACCGCGTCATGGCCGCGCACCAGCTCGCTGATGCCGGTGACCTGCACCGACGTGGCGCCAAAGCGCGTTTGCCGCGCGGTGCGGACAATCCACTCCTCGTCACGCGCCAGGATGCGCGACCCCGGGGCAAAGCGGTGCGTGGGCGGAGGCTTGATGAGCGGGCGAGCGGCAGGGGAGGGTGCGGGCATGATGCAGGGGTCAGGTCCAGGCCACGGTGCAGTGGGGCAAGTCGAGATACGCGGCCACGGCGTTCATGACGGCGGCGTCGTCGTCCAGGCCACCGATGACGAAGTCGTTGTCGCCGTCGTCCGGGCACTCGAAGTAGCGCACGGCCGCCCAGGCTAGCTGACGGCGGTTGGGATTGGGGTCGTTGGCGGTGGCTTGCAGCAGGGTGGCTGACGCGGCGGCGAGGGCGCGGGCTTCGTCCGGGTCGATGAACTCGTTGTCTTGCTGGGCGAACTCGAACTGGGCCACGTAGGCGTTGGCGCGCGCGATGAGGGCGTGGATGTCGCCCACTGGCTCGCGCAGGAAGGCCGAGAAGGTGGCCACTGCCATGAGCGGGAAGCCCGGGATGGACAGCGGGTCGGGCAGGTCGAGAGGCGGCGGTGGGCGCGTGGCCGACACGCGCGACTCGGACAGGACGAACGCGCCGTCCAGGCGGGCACCGATGCCGTGGGCGATGGAGTTGAGCGTGGCCCGCGTGGGGCGTGAGCCGAAGCGCGCCTCGATGGCGGCCTGCAGGCTGTCCACCGCTGCCCGGCCTGCCCCCGCGCGAAGCTGCTCCTCCAGCACGGAGCGATAGGTGGGCACCCGCTCGCGGTCCCACTCGGCGAGGCCAATGGCACCGGTGTTGGTGGTGCGCAGGCTCCCCATCGAGCGCGCCACGGACAGCAGCATGGCGCTGGACCACTGCGTGTGCGGCTCACCCAGCGAGTGAACCGTGTCCAGCGCCTCGAGGGGGGCGAGGCCCTGCTGCTGCTCCTCCAGCTCGCTCTCGAGCGCGGCCACGGCGGCGGGAATGGCCGCGAGGCCGCCGGGGAGGTCCCGCTCGGCCAGGCCCACGTGGGTGTCGCTCACGCGCAGGAAGGGGAGGCGACACAGCATCTGGCTGGTGGCCAGCTCCGCCGCGCCGGCCGACGCCACCAAGTTCGCCACCAGCGCGTCGATGAGCATGGGGGCGCCGTGGGCCAGGAGCGCGCTGCGCGCCGCGTCGTTGGTGTGCACGCGGTCTTGGTCGCCGTCGCGCGAGGGCAGGGCCACGCGCAGACGCCCGCGATAGTCCACCGCGTCGCTGAGCCGGCACATGCTGGCCAGGTGCCAGTGGCCCAGCCAGTCGGGGAGCTGCACCTGGTCTTCAATCTCTTCGAGCAGCTGGGGCGTGGACCACTGCCGCAGCGGGTCGCCGGCGCTCATGACGGCCACGCACAGCGGCACCAAGCGGCGCTGCCACAGGTAGAAGTCCGGGACGAACTTGGGGAGCGACACCATGCCGATGCCCACGTAGATGGCTTCGTTGGGCAGATGGCCGCGCCCGAAGCGGGCCTCGAGGTCCGCCACCGGGACGGGGCCCTGCTGTGACTCCAGGTAGGCCAGCTTGGTGTTGGCCAGCGTGTGGCCAATGCCCGTGACGATGCGGCCGCTGGGGCTGCTGGTGACCACCAGGTGCGCCTGCAGCGTGTCGGCGAAGTAGGGCGCGAGGCCCTTGGCGATGGGGTTGGCGAAGCGCGGGGCCAGCCCGAGCACCAGCGCCTCGGGGACCGGGAAGCTCAGCTGCTTGGCGGTGCGCAGGAGCTCTGACTCGGCGTCCGCCACTTGGCGACGCCCACCCGTGACCAGCATGGGCTGCTCGTTGATGTGCACGATGCTGAGGTCGTCGCCGTAGAGGCGGTCCAGGAAGTAGTCGAACTCCTCGGCCTGGTCTTGCAGCGGGCGGAAGAACGGGTCGGCGCTCAGCTCTGCCACGGGCCGCACGCCGTCGCGCAGCTGGGCTTCCAGCGCGGCCCGCAGCGGCGCCACCCACCAGCGCGCGGCCAGCTGCTTGATGCCGCGCGACTCGAGCTGGCGGACGCGCTCGCGCGAGACTCCCAGCATGTCGCCGATGTCCGCCAGGGTGGCCGTGGCGCCGTGGAGCCCCGCCCGACGCGTGAGCACCATGCGGTCGGTGGGGGGCAGGCGCCTCAGCTCGCTCCGCAGCAGGGCGAACACGTCATCATGGTCCTCCAGGCTGAACTCCGCAGCGTCTCCGCCGATGCGGGTGTGTCCGCACGCGGCCATCAAGCTCAGCTCGGCGCGGGACTGGCGCAGGCTCTTGCGGCCCAGGTTGCGGCGCTCCGCGAGGTCTGCGTACGGGATGGCCACCAGCTCTCCGATGGTGGTGATGCCCTCGCGCGCACAGAAGTTGCGCATGCGCGTGGGGAGCTGCACCTCGTCCACCGGAGCTGCGAGGAGCGCCTCCGAGAGCCGCGTGCGGAACGCGTCCCAGGGCAGGTCTGCGCCGTCCGGGTCGGGGTCTGCCTCGGGGGCGGGGAGCGGCTGAGCGGCTCCGTGCAGCAGCACCCTGAGCTCGCGCCACGAGAGGCCCGTGGCCGCCTCCACCAAGGCCACCGTTTGGGTGACGGACCCGCGGCCCAGGTTCTTCTCGGCCAGCAGCTCCGCAGGAGACCACTTCAGCAGGTCGTGGAAGGCGCGGACGCCGTTGCGCTCGGCCCAGTTGAGCATGCGCGTGGGAAGGCGCGAGTCTGGCGCTTGGTGCAGGAACGCGAGCGCGTGGCCAGGCAGCGGGCGCGCGTTGGGCACCTGTGGGGCATGCGCACGCAGCGCCGCGAGCCACTGCCGCAGCGTGGCCGCGCGCCGGGCCGCTGTGCTGGGGGACAGGCTGCTGCGCCCCAGCAGGAAGGGCAGGGCGGAAGACTCGTCCAGCTCCTGCAGCCCACGCGCCCCGCAGTAGCCGAGCCAGGCGGCGCCCACTTCGCTGGCCTCGACGCGCGCGGCCAGCGCTCGGAGCGCGGCGTCGCCGGTGAGCGCGTTCAGCGCGCGGCCCGCATCTGTGGGCTGGCCGTCGTCTGTCAGCAGGCCCAGCAAGCCGCAGGCGTGGGTGTAGTACGCGGTGTCGCGCGCGTCGTGGCCGGGCCAGCCCTCTTCCGCCCGCGCACGCCGCACGCACGCGGTCCACCAGCTTGTCGATGCGGTTGGCTTGCGGGACGCGCGTTCCGTCGATGTTCTCTCCTCGCGTGAGCACGAGTTGGACCGTGCCACGGTCAGCTTCGCGGCGGCAATCGAGAAGGGGCACGAGGGTCACTTGCAGCTCCAGCGGATCACGGTGCCTGGGAGCTTGAGGCCGCGCCCGGTGTCATCTGGGGGGCTGGTTGTGTCGCACTGAACGAGTGTTGCGGGAGACCTCAGGGCGCGATCAGTACCTTGGTTGGCCGGACGGGTCCTTCATCAGGAAGTACCTGTCGAAGGTGTCGAAGAACTGGTCCCCAAGGACCCTCCAGGTATCTAGAGACCTGCCTGCTACGAGCCCACGCTCGGTCGCGTCGCGGATGGCCTTCTCCGAAGGAGCGAACGCGTGCTCGCGCTGGCGAAAGTCTGGTCCATGACCGGAGTGAGGCATCTCGGCGTGGAGCAATTCGTGGTGCATCAAGAACTCGAGCACGAACAGCGGGATGTCTGGCGAGTTCAACGCGCACGAGATGCGAATCTCCGCCGAGCCACCCTGGGTGGTCGGGTAGCGGCAGATGCCCCACCAGCTCTTCATGGGCCGCTTGGACCAGCTCACGGTCGATGGTGCGGTGAGTCCGCGGGGGAAGTTTCGCGAGTTGCTGGCCACCGCATCCTTGATTTCGACCAACGAGTATCCTGTCTGGCCCATAGGCCACGCTCGGGGTGCACTGGTTGGCACCAGATCCACCAAGGCCGGAGGACTGGGCGGCCGCGGGGGCTCGTACAGCCGCATCAACTCGCGATGCACCTCATCCCGCAGCGTGTGGAAGTCATTGCGGTACACGTGCCGACACACCGAGTCCTCGGCCCACAGGTTGGTGAGAAGTGTCTCCACCTCGCTGGACCTCAGGTCTTGGGCTTTGCACCGCTCGGCAATAGTGCGTGGGTTGAAGTGCTTCTTGTCGTCGAACGAGTAGTACACGACGCCTGCTTGGGCGCGCCGGGCTGCAAGGAGCTCGGCCACGTCGCGCCATCGGGGCAGTGGGTCGGGCAGGTCCCCGAAGTGAATTCGCACGAATGATCGGGCGAGGTCTTCGGTCACGTCATCTGGGATGGAGGCGGGGTCTGCGAACTCGGCGAGGAGCGTCTCGTACCCGGGGACCTGGTTGTCGAACACCATGATCACCCGACGCTGCATGTCGTCTTCATAGAGCTGCTCCCACGCATACCACCCGTGCGGGAGACACTGATGCACCCCAACGAGCATGCCCTTGGTGACGCTCTGCAGCAGCCGGTAGGCTTCGGTGACCAGGTCTGGAGGGATGGGGATGTAGCCCACGTCGCTCGGTGGACGCTTGGCGCGGTCATCGAGCTCCAGCTCGGCGTCGCCCAATACGTAGCTCGCATCGAGCACGTCGAACTCGCTCCAGGTGTCCAGGAACGTCACCAGGTACGCGCGCTCGTTTCCACCTGCGGCCGGGCCCCGAAGCGCCCGGCCCACCATCTGCATCAACAGGCCTTCGGACCGCGTGGGGCGGGCAATGAACACCGTCTGTGTGTGGGGGGCATCGAAGCCCTCGGTCAGCATCTCCACGTTGATGAGAACGCGGGGCCTCTTCTGCGTCCGGTAGCTCTGCATCACCTCGGCGGCGTCGGTGCGCGTGTAGTCCACGAAGTCCGCGTCCACGCCTTGTCGCTGAAACTCCATCGCAAGGGTGCGTGCATGGAGCGTGTCGGCGGCGAACACGATGGTGGTGCCGTAGAGATGTTGGTGGTCCACATAGTGCTTCGCGATGAGGGCGTTGCGCTGGCTGTGGCTGGCCACGCGTTCGAGCACCTGGGGCCCCAATTCGCCGAAGCGACGGAGATGGACGAAGTCGGCTTCGGTGAAGTCGCGCTCGAAGCTCACGTCGGTCTTCACCGTCTCGAACACTGGCGCCGCGAGGAAGCCCCGCTCGGTCAGCTCGCGCCGAACGATCTGGAACGCGAGGTGGTTGTCGAAGAGTGCGTGGAGGCGGCGCTGGTCGTCCGCGTCCACGCGCACGGGCGTGGCGGTGAGCCCGAGCAGGCTTGCCCCGTCCGTTCTCAGCTTGTGCAGCAGGCGCGCGTAGGACGTGGCCGCAGCGTGGTGGGCCTCGTCCACCACCACGAACACGCCATGCGGGCTCTGCTCAAAGAAGTGCTCGATGAACCCTTGGTTCTCGGGGCGGATGGCCGTCTGAAGCGACGAGAACACGACGTCCACGCTTTGGTCTACGCGAGACCAGGACGAGTCCTTCGAGGAGATCCGCAGCAGTCCCAGCTGGCCCCTCGGGCTGACCACGTTTCGAAGCCGCTCCACTTCTTCCATGGCTTGCAGCAACAACGAGCGTCGGTGCGTGAGCCAGAGGACGCGCCCACCGGCGCGAACGTGATGCTCGAGCAGCCAGTGGGCCGAGATGAACGTCTTTCCGCCGCCAGTTGGCACCACGAGCAGGCTCGCTTTGCCCGGCGCGTTGAAGTGCGCGCTCAAGGCATCCCACGCACGCCGTTGGTGGTCGTAGGGCTTGCGGTCGCTCATGGCAGAGTCGACCTTGAGGAAACGTTCAGCTGCCTGCGTGCTCATGACGTCGCCTCTGTTGCTGCGAGCGCGAGGGCCGACAGCGCGGTGCCGTGCGCCTGCACAGCGGCCAGCGCCCGCCGACGCTGAGCCTTGTCCTGCTTGCTGGCGCGGGCCTGCTCAGCGTTGGTCAGCTTGTCGAATGCGCGCTGCAGGGGGTCGAACGTGTCCTGCAGGTGCGAGTTGCGGATGTCCTTCAACACCAGCTGGCATTGGCGCCGAAGCACGGCGTGCGCGCCAACGATCGCCGAGTCCACTGCGGCGCCACCGCCCAGCTCAAACGCGTCCACAATGCGATCCTTCGCGCCCGCGCCGCGGTTCTGCCCCGCCTTTCGTGCTTTCTCGCAGGCCTTCTCGATGGGCGGAGCGATCTCGGCGCGAAGCTTCTCCTCCACTTCGTTGGTGAGGTTCGTCAGTCGGTCCTGGGTCCAGCGCACCGTCGAGTTCATGGCGCTTCGAAGGAGTGCGCGCTGCTCTTCGATGTGCTCCTGCTCGACGAGCTTGGCGTCGAGATCGAGAGCACGCGCACAGAGTTGCTCCACCAGGTCGAGCTCACTTTGAATCAGCGCGCGGGTGGTCTTCCGAACGGACGCTAGGACGATGTCGTCCCACCCCCCGGCGATTTGCTCGCTGATGGCCTTCACCAGGTCGCTGGGGTAGTCGATGGAGCGCCCGCCCGCCGTGGTCCAGGACCCGTTGCGCGCCAGCGCGGCGTTCAGCGACGACCAGTGCATGGTCCCGGCTTTCCCGCGAAGGCGCTTGAGTTTCTTGTGTCCCGCGACGGAGGCGCCCTCGAGCAGCTCTCGGATGTTCCGCTCGACGTCCTCATCGAGCGCCTTGCCCGCGGCCTTCCGTTGGGTCGCAAGGGTCCGGCTCAGCTCTTGGCGGGTAGCGTCGAGGGCGTCATGAAATCGCTCGAACCCCGCCGTCGCTGGTCCGCCTCCTTCCTCGTAGGCGCGTGCCTGAGAGGCGATGTGACCGCTGAGCGCCTCGTGAAGGCCACAGAAGGCTTCCGTCAGCTGCCTTTGGTGGCGTGCGTCACGCTCTTCGGCGAGACCCCGGAACAGCGCCCTCAGGCGCGGAATGTTCGTGGCCTCGAGGGTCTTCACGAATCCCTCACCCGACTCCTCTTTGATGTTCAGGTAGTCTGGGGCAGAGACGCAGAGCACGTTCGCCCGGGTGGCGAGTGCTTCGATGGCTGCAGCAACGCGCAGTAGCTGAGCCTCATGGCTGCCGTCGCTTCGCTCGGACGCCAAGCGTTGGTCCAGCGCCTCGCGCAGCTGTTCACGGAGGCGCGTCTCCACCCTCGCTGCGACACTCGCGAACACCTTGTCGGGCGACGGAAGCGGTTCGTCGTTCTCCCGCGCTTCCTCGCGCAACACTGCCCACTCGTCCTTGGCGACGTTGTCGACGTTCGTGACAAGGAACACGAGGGATAGGGGGATGTCCTCCTTGGCAGCACCCCAGAGCAGGCTCTCGATGATTCCGTACCGGTCGAGCACCGTCATCAAGAGTTCGTGCATGCCCTCGTCGAGCAAGTTGTTGCGCAGCACGATGACCAGCGCGCCAGCGTCACGCTGTTGGACGAACTGACGCGCGACGTCACCGCCGGCGTCCGCAAAGTTCTTGATCCCTGGCAGGTCCACTAGCGTCAGGCCGTGCAGCGCAGGCTTGCGCAGGTGCACGTTCAGCGACGCGACGAGCGGGCTGAGCCAGCCCGCCGCCCGTGCGCGCAGCTGCTTCTTGAAGGGCCGCGGGTCATCTTCGTCCTCGTTGAGGTTCTCGGCTTCTCCGAGTCTCTCGCGGATATTCGCGATGCCTGGCTTCCACGGCGCCAGGACGGCAGGGTCGCCGAGCGGTGCCTGACCGAGAACCAGGTGCAGCGCATCCAGCACGGCGAGTCGTGGCAGGTCTTCAGGGCTGGGCAGATCCTGCTGCGTCAGCATCAAGCGGACGGATCGCAGCATGTGCTCGCAAACCGTTGACACATGTTTGTTGCGAGCATCGTCATCGCCCGCGGCGCCCCCGTCATCGCTCGGAGTGTCCGTGACGAACATCAAGTCGGCGTCGTCGGGGTCAACCTCTTCGGACACGGCATCCGTTGCGCTCGCGGACTCGGGGAGTTCGCCCCTTCGCTTCAGGTGGTCGCGGAGGGCGAAGCGCAGTCGATTGAACCGCTCGCGGTCGTGGTAGCGCGCCTCCAGTGCATTGCTGTCCCGATACGTGACGCGTGTGGCTTGCGCGGTGAGGGGACCGACCCCGCCCGAGGGCAGTGCTCGTTCGTCCAGAAACGCATTGATGATGCTGCTCTTGCCGACTTGGCTGGCGCCGAGGAAGCCAATGCTGAGGGCCGGGTCCTTCGCCACGGCGTCGCGCAGAACCTCGGCAGCGCGGTCGACAGACTCCAGCCACTGTGGGTCGCGCTCCTCCAGGGTGGGCCGAATGCTGTCTGTGTGCAGCGCGAGAAGCTTTGACGCGCGCTTGGCGAGTTCATCTTGTTGCATGGGGGTCATTGACTCGTATCGGTCCTGCGGTGTTGGCTTCACTCTGCCGCGGTTGCCTCGGTGCCTCCGATGCCCCCCAGCACCTCGGTCTCCACGTAGCGCTGGAATCCCAGCACATCGGTGAAGCATCGATAGCCCGCCTGGCTGGCCACGCGGATGGTCGCCTCACCCTCGTAAAGCAGCACAGCCACGCGCTCTCCGAGGCCCGGCGGCATCCCATCGGGCCATGCCAGGTCCAGCAGGGCGCGCTGGGTGCCCGTCTCCTCGTCGACCAGCTCGTACCCGAGCTCGCCAGGCGCGAGGCTGCGCTCGTCCATCCAAGTGCGGAGCGCTTGCAGCTCGGCCTCCTCCTCTGCGCTGTCGATTCCGCCCGCGGGCGCCGGCGGCGCAGTCTGCGGCGTGGCACTCACAGGCGCGGGCCGCATGTCACGCTCGAGCCAGCGCGTGTCGCCGTGTAGTAGCTCTTCGAGCCGGCGGTTGAGCTCGGCCGCCAGCAGGACTTTGCGAGCTTCGAGGAAGTCGCCGAAGCGTTCCATGCGCCAGAGCTCGGGGTCCGCAGGGATCCACTGCGATGCGAGCGCACCAGGGTGCGCGGCCTCCACCTCGCGAAAGTAGACGGCGGGCAGGCGGTCGCTGATGGCGAGGTTGGTGTCCTTCGTCAGGAAGCAGAAGTTCGCCAGCGCGTTGACGTCGCCCTTGGCCCAGCTGTGCTTCTTGAGCTGGGCCTTCGGGAAGATGTGGTGCACCTCGAGCTGGCTCATCTTTCCAAGGAGTCCCGCTTTGAGCGGTAGTCCGCTGCCCCAATCCCGTGCATCGCCCATCCGCGTGAGCATGTAGAGCACGGGGTAGAAACGAGCTCCCAACGTCGAGCCGCTGAAATTGCCAGGCTCCACACGCAGAGAGCCGTGCCAGAGACGCAGTCGCTCGAGCAATGGATCGAGCCCGCCACTTGGACCCTCGAGCGCGGCCAAGTCCTGGTCCAGGTAGGATTCCGTGGAGCCCGAGAAGCGCCCCCACATAGCAGCCTGGATGAACCAGAACAGCAGCTTGTCGCGCTCGACCTCGCTCATCGCGGTGCTCACACCTGGCTTCTTGGGGGCCTTGCTGGATGTGCGCTGGTCCAGGTAGCGCACCATGAGTGGGACGGCGTAGCGACCGAAGAAGACCCGGTCGTGGTCGAGACCCAGGCGCCCCGAGATGAGGTTCAGTGTGGTGTCGATGTGCTTGTTCGAGCGTGCGAGAGCGTCCTGGATTTCCTCGCCGCTCTTGTGCTGCAGGTGTTGAAAGCGCGCTTCGCCGGTCAGCACGGTGTTCACAGAGCGCAGGAGCCAGTCCAGGTTGAACGCGTATCCCGCCTTCCCCCACTCGGCGAGCTTGTCCTTCATGGTGTCGCGCGCTTCCGGCCAGTCCGCGCAGATGCGCGCGAGCGCCAGATCACCCTTGCTCAACTTGGTGCCCCCGCTGTTCACCCGGTTGAAGATGTCGACCACCACGTCGAGCGTTTTGTCGGCGCCGGTGACTTCTTCGATGTGCAGTTCCTTGTCCAGGATACCGAGCAACTGCGCCATTCGCCCCGCGTACTCGCCGATCTTGGGGGAGGCGCCAAAATGGGCCGAGAGTTGCCCCATCATGGCTCCGAGTCCGCCCATACCCGCCTTCATGAGTGCGGTGACATCAATCCACAGTGGGTCGCCCTTCATCTTCACGGGCTGGAAGAACTCGAAGGTCTCCTCGTCGAGGTGGAACCGCAGGCCCGAGAACGCCTGAGCATTTCCGTCGAAGAATTTGGGCGGATGGCCTCGCACCACTCCGTAGAGTGACGTCATCCGCTGTTGTCCATCGAGGAGGAGCTTCACGATGCCCGCCGCGAGCGTTCCGTCGCCGCGATGCGCTGCCGACTGCGACTCGGTGGCCCACACCAGCAGGCCGCCCACGGGGTGCTTGCGGTAGAGCGAGTCGAACAGGCCCCGCACTTGGTCGCGGTTCCACACGTAGCCTCGCTGAAACTCGGGCAGCGCCATGTGGCCACTGTCAATGTGGTCGAGGATCGTGGAGATCTTCATGCGGGCTTCGTCCTCCTAGGCTGCGTCGATCGCAGCGCACTCTGCAGACGCGACTGTACATGTGAAGGCAGAGGCGACGCGAGGGAGATTGTCGTGTCGGGGCAGCGCTGCGCCTCGACTCCCGGTGGCGAGACTGGGAGCTGGGCTCGGTGCTGCACCAGGTTCACCCGAGCGCGAACCCTTTGGCGCGCACCAGCGTGGGTCCCCCATCACCCCGGTGTCCCCAGAACCCGTCTCGCGCTACGCTCCCCGCCAATCCGGAAGCGAGGTCTGCTTGAGTGATCCCATGAAGACGATTGTGGACGGCGTGTGCGCGGAGTATCTGAACTCGTGGTGGAGCATCCAGCCCGCGGGCAACCAGGACTGGTCGGACTACCCGGTGGAGGCGCACGTGGCTCACTTGTTCGCTCGAGAGATCTCGGGCGCGCTGGGGGTCTCGTCGAGGAAGCCCGGCAGCACCGAGCCAAGACTCGTGCCCGTGTGCGAGGGCCGTTACCGGCACTGGCGTCCGGAGCCCGACGAGTCTCTCTCCGACGCCTCGGGCAGGGCAGACGTCTGGGCGCCCGACGTGCACACGCCGTCGGCCCCGACGGGCTGGTTCATCGAGATCAAGCTGGCCGACGTGCGCGAGGGCAAGCCCAAGATCGGGCGCCAGCCGTGGGCCAAGATCGTGGACGGCTTCGTGCTCGACCTGCGCAAGCTGCTGCTGCACTCGGTCCCGAACGACACGGACGCAGCGCGGCTCGGCGGCACGGCGGCACGCTGTTCGTTCGTGGTGGTGGTCAAGGGGGCCGAGGGGGCGTTCGAGGCCCTGCTGGATGCCGCGCCGGACTCGGATGCGGGCAGCGCGCGAGGCAAGGCGCTGCGCACCTTCGCCGATGCCAAGAAGGCCATCCGTGACGAGGTCCGCGCCGGTGAAGCCCGCCAGCCCGGCAGCGAGCGCGTGAAGCGCTTCTTCCACGGCGCAAACGCGGCGCTCCGCAGGCTCGAGGGCGTGGAGGACGTGACGCTCACCGCGAGCGACGTGCAGGTGCTGGACGGACACCAGGCGCAGGTGGTGGCCATCTCGTGGCTGCAGTCGGCGCCCATCGAGCACAAGTAGCGGGGGCGCCGCGGGCGCACGCGGCTACGACGCGAGCAGCAGCGTCCCGCTCAGCACCAGCATCGCAGCCACCAGAGGCACCAGCGCCCAACGCACTCGGAGCACGGCCTGCCGCGCCACCCCGCGCGGCCGGGCATCCGCTTCACGGGTCAGCCGGTGTGCCGCGATGGCGTCCCGCACGAGCCGCATCGCGAACAGCGCAAAGCCCAGCGCCAGACCCACCAATAGGCGCTCCACCATGAGGGTGCGTGTTGCGTGGGCAGCCCCCGGCGGGGACCAGCGCTGCAACTCCACGGACTTCCCGCTGCCCAGCACGTTGTAGAGCCGGGTCTCCGCAAGCGGGCCCAGCTCGTCGGTCCAGGGCAGGCCCGGGGTGGCTTGCGCGGGGTGCTCCACGGCGCGAACCGTCATGGGGCCGCTGGTGACCGAGCCCGCCATGGCCTCGGGGAGACCGTACTGCGTGGGGGTACACGCGGGGCGGAACTCCTGCCCCGCGGGCCAGTCCTCGCGTGGCAGCACCCAGGCCACCTCGGCAGCACCACGGGCAATGGCCACGTCGGCCACGGCAACGAAGTCCGACACGCTCGCGTGTTGGTCCATGAGCACCTGGGTGGTGCGCGGGAACCGGTCCGTGGGGGCCACCGGCCGCACCCCTTCGTGGTCCACCCACCGCAGCTTTAGCCCCGCGGAAACGGCCAGGAGCGGGCCGTTGCGCGTGACCGCCGTGGTGGGCACTCTCGGCGCGGCGTGCGTCACGAAGCTGAACTCCACTCCGTTCAGCGCGTCGGCCTCGGTGGCGGCGGGCAGCACCGCGGGCTCAGGGTGAGCGGCGTTCATGATCAGCGGCGCCGTCAGCACCGCCAGCGCGAGCCACGCTGCCGTCAGCCGGGCTGCCCCGAGCGGCGTGGGGCTCACGAGGCTGACGTTCAGGCAGCGCTGTGTGCTGCGGGCCGCCACCAATGCCAGGCACCAGCTCGTCACGAACAGCGCCACGTGCGCGCCGTGGAACAACCCCGCGCCCCGGCGCAGCACGGTGGCTTGCGCGGCGTCCATGGCTGCGCCCAGCGCGGCGAACCCCAGCGTGACCGCGGCCACCCACCAGACGGCGGTCTGCGCGGCGTGGCGGTCACTGCTGTGGCGCCACGCCACGGCCACTCGGCCCGGCGCCCTGGTTGCCCATGTGGCCAGGTGAGACCTCCACCTCTTTCGTGAGCGCGACGTCATGCCTCGTGGTTTGTAGCCTGGGCCGCGGAGAAGTTCCCGAGTCCTGTTTCTGAGCTACATTTCCCGGACAGCGACCGAGCGGGACTACCGCGAGGTGCTCCGGATCATCATCGACTGCATCCCCGCCGCGGAGGCTCCCTTGGCAACCATCGAAGAGCAGATCAAGCAAGAAGGCCGGCTGCTGGGTCGGCAGGAAGGCCGTCAGGAAGGCCGTCAGGAGGGCCTCGAAGCCGGCCGCGTCGAGGCACTCCGCGACGTTCTCCGCCTGCTGCTCGAGCAGCGCTTCGGGCCGGTGGGCGCGGCTCACGAGGCGCTCATCGCGGCCGCTGGTCTCGATCAACTACAGCGCGCCGTGGCTCGGGTCGCGGTCGCGTCGGACTTGGCCAGCGTCTTCCAGCCGCACTGAGCGCCAGGGGCCACCGGAATGAAGACGGACATCCGCCAGCTCATCCGGGACCTCGTCGAGAACGAGCGCTCCATCGCTTCACTCGACATGTCCCTCTTCGAGGGCACCGGCACGGCCCCGGAGGCGTATTCGTCCGGGGTCCTCCGCTACAACCAGATCGTGGCCGAGCTGTGCTCTCGGCGCGACGAGGTGACCCCCATCCTGGAGCAGCTCCTGAGCAGGCCCATGGGCGGCACCACCGAGACCACGCTGCTCATGCTGAAGAGCGAGCTGCGCCGGCGCCCTTAGCGCCCGCTCACACCGCCGGCAGCGTGAACGCCACCACGGCGCCGCCGTCCTCCGCGTTGGCCGCCCACGCCCGGCCGCCGTGCGCATCGGCGATGTGCTTTACCAGCGCCAGCCCAATGCCCGACCCGCGCACCTCACGGTGCTTCGGCGTCCGATAAAACCGCTCGAAGATGCGCCTCAGGTCCTCGTTCGGGATCCCCGGGCCGTGGTCGCGCACGCGCACGTGCACGGAGCGCGCGCTGCACGTCACCGACACCTCGATGGCGCTCCCTCCGCCGTACTTCACGGCGTTGTCCAGCAGGTTCACCAGCGCCAGCACGATGCTCTGCTCGTCGATGGCCACCATGGGCAGGTCGGGCGCCAGCTCCAGGGTGACGCGGTTTCCGTCTTCCTCCAGGCGGTAGCGGAACGCGTCGATGGCCTGCTGCAGCACGGGCCCGATGTCGCGCTCGTGGAAGTCGAACTTCTGCTTGCCGCGCTCGAGGGCGGCGAAGTCCAGCACGTTCTCGATGAGCCCGCTCAGGCGCTCGGACTCGCGGCAGATGATCTCGAGGTACTGCTTCTGCTTCTCGGGCGTGCGCACGCGCTCGGTCAGCAGCATCTCGCCGAACATGCGCACCACGGAGAGCGGCGTCTTCAGCTCGTGCGACACGTTGGCGATGAACTCGCTCTTCATCTCGTTGAGGCGGCGCTCCTTGCTGGCCGCGTACAGCAAGAACGCGATGCCCAGCAGGATGACGGCAAACGAAAGCCCCAGCGACCCCAGCTGCACCGTGCGGCCCAGGCTGCCCTGCGTCTCCAGCTGCGTGGCCTGCTGCGGCGCAATCTGCAGGCGCCACTGGTAGAGCGTGGTGGGGAAGCGGTGGCCCACCACGTAGTCGCCGGCCGAAGCCAGGCTCGGGCCATAGACGCGCCGGTTGTCCACGTCCACCACGTTGTAGGTGCTGCGCCCCTCCTCGGTGGAGAACAGCGTGGGGAACTGCGACCGCACGATGAAGCCGGTGTCGTGGTGCGCCACCAAGAACATGCGGCGCCCGTTGTGGCGCACGGCCTTGTAGCTGAACAGGTAGCTGCGGTCGCGGAAGCGTCCGTGCAGGTGCTTCAGGCTGTTGAGCGGGGTGTCGTCGAACTCGAACTCCTGCACGATGTCCTGGTGGAACACGTCCAGGAAGTCGCGCCGGTCTTGCGTGCCCGCGCGGGAGGCGAACGCCACCACGTGGCCGTACTCGTTCAGCAACAGCACCGAGCGCACGCTGGGCGTCCGGTCGATGGACGTGGGCCGCCAGCTCACTTCGAAGCTGCCCGGGTCGTCCAGCGGGTAGTCGCTGAACACCACGTTGTCCTGCTCGATGACGTAGCGCTCGATGTTCTCCACCTTCTCGCGCGCCAGCAGCATGGACGACGCGGCGATGGCCTCTTCGTTGAGCCGCGCGAAGCGAGACGCCGTGAGGTACGTGTAGTAGCCCAGCACGCCCGCGGCGATGGTCAGCGCGGGAATGAGCAAGATGTAGACGGACGGGAGCCTGCGGGGCACGTCACTCCCGCTCGTGGCGCAGCGGACGGGACATGAGGTCCGTGAGCGCCTTGGTGGGCGACTTGCCCTCGTACAGGATGCGGTAGACCTCGTGCGAGATGGGCATCTCCACCTTGCGCGCCTGGCACAGGTTGTAGAGGCTCTTCGCGGTGCGCACGCCCTCGGCCACCATGTTCATGGAGCTCAGGATCTCGTCGATGGTCTTGCCGCGCCCGAGGTCGATGCCCACCTGCCGGTTGCGCGAGAGGTCGCCCGTGCACGTGAGCACCAGGTCGCCCATGCCGGCCAGGCCGCTGAGCGTGAGCGGGTGCGCGCCCATCGAGGTGGCCAGCCGCGACGTCTCCGCGAGCCCGCGCGTGATGAGGCCCGCGCGCGCGTTGAGGCCGAGGCCCATGCCGTCGGCGACCCCCGCGGCGATGGCGATGACGTTCTTGAGCGCGCCGCCCAGCTCCACGCCCACGACGTCCTCCGTGTTGTAGACGCGGAAGCGCTCGGTGGTGAAGGTCTTCTGCGCGTCGCGCACGCTGTCGCGGTCGTGCCCCGCGATGCACACGGCGGTGGGGATGCCCATGGCCACCTCGCGCGCGAACGACGGCCCGCCCAGGTAGGTGAGCTGCCAGTGCATGGTCTTGGGCAGCACGTTCTCGAAGATGTCGCTCACCAGCATGAGCGTCTCCTCCTCGATGCCCTTGGTGGCGCTCACGATGGTGACGCCCGCCGGGATCATGGGGCGGGCCTCCTCCAGCACGGCGCGCAGGCCGTGCGTGGGGATCACCGACACCACCATGCTGGCGTCGATCAGCGCGGTGGCCAGGTCGCCGGTGGGCGTGAGCGTGGGGGGCAGCTCGAAGCCGGGCAGGTAGCGGGTGTTCTCGCGCGCGGCGATCATGTCTTCGGCGCGCTCGTTCGAGCGGGCCCACAGGCGCACGTGGTGACCCTGGTCGGCCAGGAGCTTGGCGATGGCCGTGCCCCACGAGCCGGCCCCCAAGACCGCGATTTGACGTTGATCCATGGCGGCACTGTAACCGATTGGCGGGGCCGTGCGTGGTACCCGCATGACGAACCGAGACGAGACCGTGGACGTGCTGGTGGTGGGTGGTGGCCTGGCCGGTGGGCTGGTGGCCGAGGCGGCTGCGCGGCAGGGAAAACGCGTGCTGGTGCTGGAGCGCGCGGCCGATCCTGGGGGCAGGGCGCGCAGCCAGGCGCAGGGCGAGCACCGCTTCAATTTCGGGCCGCACGCGATCTACCGAGGCGGCCCCATGCACCGGGCGCTGGTGGCCGCGGGGGTGCCGGTGACGGGCGTGGATCCGTCGGTGGGCGGGGCGCAGGCCCTGTTCGCGGACGGGCGCCTGGACGCGTTGCCCATCAGCCTGGGGGGCGCGCTGCGCGCGGGCTGGTTCGGCACGCGAGACGCGGTGGACTTCATGCGGGCCGCGCAGGCGGTGAGGGGGGCCGCGCGCCCAGGCGCCGCTGCACGAGACCTCGGCCGCCGCGTGGATCGACTCGCTGGCCACCCGCGAGAACGCCCGCACCATGCTGGCGGTGCTGGTGCGGCTGGCCACGTATGGCGGTGACCTGCACGTGCTGAGCGCGGACGTGGCGCAGCAGCAGCTGGCGGCGGCCCTGCGCAGCGGCGTGATCTACGTGCACGGCGGCTGGCAGGCGCTGGTGGACGGACTGCTGGCGCGCGTGAAGCAAGCGGGCGCTCAGGTGCGCCACGCGCGCGCGGCGTCGCTGGTGCTGGGCCACGGGGACGGCGCGCTGCAACACCGGGTGCTGGACGCCGAGGGCAGGGGCTACCGCGCGCGCGACGTGGTGTTCGCCTGTGCGCCGCACGTGGCCAGCAGCCTGGTGGGCGAGGCCGACGCGGGGCTCGCGGCGTTTGCCCGGACCGCGCAGCCGGTGACCATGCGCTGCGTGGACCTCGGCCTGCGCGACAGCCGCGACCTGCGCTTCACGCTGGGCGTGGACGTGCCCTTCTACTTCTCGCCGCAGCGCGGGGTCCGCGGCATGGCCCCGGCAGGCGCCGTGAGCGTGCACGCGGCGCTGTACCTGGGCGCGGAGGCACCGGGCGCGGGGGTGGTCCACCAGGCTTCGCCCGGGGAGCCCGCGGGCATGGACCCCGCCGCGCTGCTGGACCAGGCCATCGATCGAGCGGTGCCCGATCTCGGCGAGCGCTTGCTGGTGCGTCGCGTGCTGCCTCGCGCGGTGGTGCACCATGCGCTTCCGGACTGCACGCGCGGAGGTCTCCTCGGCCGCCCGGCATGCGCGTCGCCGGTGCCCGGAGTCTGGTACGCCGGTGACTGGGTGGGCCCCGAAGGGCACCTGGCCGACGCGGCGGCAGCCTCGGCGCTCAGCGTGACCCGCGGCATCGCAGCCGAGGGGGAAGGCAGGTTACGCTTCGCATCGTGAGCCCGCAGTCCGCCACCTCTAGCGCTCCCACCCGCTTCGCGGACGCCGACGCGCGCGCTCACGAGGGCTTCCTCTTTGGTGTCTGCTACCGCATGACGGGCACGCACGCCGATGCCCAGGAGGTGGTCCAAGAGACGTTCCTGCGCGCGCTCGAACGGCCGCCGCTGGACACCACCCAGCCCTGGCGCCCGTGGCTCACGCGCGTGGCCGTGAACCTGTGCAAGGACCGCCTGCGCCGCCGCAAGACGCGCGGCTACGTGGGCCCGTGGCTGCCCGCGCCGGTGGAGCTCGAGGCCAGCAACGACTGCGAGCTGCCCAGCGCCGCCCGCTACGAGCGCCTCGAGAGCGCCAGCTTCGCGTTCTTGTTGGCCCTCGAGCACCTCACGCCGCAGCAGCGCGCGGTCCTGGTGCTGCGCGACGTGCTGGACTACAGCGTGGACGAGACCGCCACCGCGCTGGGCATCACGGCCAGCAACGTGAAGGTCACGCTGCACCGCGCACGTCACGCGCTCGAGGCGGCCGAAGCCGAGAGCGGCTCGTGGCGCACACGCAAGCTCAGCGACACCGCCCGGGAGGCCCAGCGCGACATGCTGCAGCGCTTCATGCTGGCGCTGGCCATGGGCGACGAGGCCGCCATGCGCGCCTGCCTGGCCGACGACGTGCGCCTGCACACGGATGGCGCAGGCGAGTTCTTCGCGGCCAAGAAGCCGGTGGAGGGCCGCGACAAGGTCATGACGTTCCTGCTGCGCGTGGTGCGCGGGGTGCTGCCGCTGCGCTTCGCCATCCGCGACCTCAACGGGGCGCCCGCCCTGGTGAGCGAGTTCGGCCCACGCGCCGACCGCTACGCCGAGCGCGTGGTCACACGCATCGAGCTCGGCCCCGACGGGTTGATCGCGGCCTACGACTCGGTGCTGGCCACGGACAAGGTGCGGCACTTGTTCTCTCCGGCTCCGTGATATCTATGAGCAGGTGGACACCCAGGTGACACCGGTCGAGAAGTCCGTCGCCGCGGCGTGGCCCAACGAGAAGCGCGCGCTGACCATCGCCTTCTCGTTTCTCGGGGGCTCGTTCGTGATGATCCCACTCGCGCCAGCCTTCGCCGTACCGGCGCTCGCGGTGGGCATGGCCGGCTTCTTCGGCGCGCTCGCCACCGCGTTCCGCCGGCCGCGGCTCGAGGTGGGCGCGGATGGCGTGCGGATCCGCTCGGCGTTCGTGAACAGCGCGCGTCGAAGACGACGAGTCGGGCAAGCACCTGGCGTGGCTGGTGCTGCAGTCGGGGGAGCGGATTCGGCTCGGTGCACGGATGGGCCTCATCGGGCACGCGGCGCTCGAGGCCGTCGACGAGGCGTACCAGATGCTCAACCGCAAGATCGACGAGCACCGACGGCGCGAGCGGACGGCGCACGCGGGGAAGCTCGAGCGTGGAAACCAAGCGCTGACCGACTGGATCGCCTCGGTGCGGCGGCGCAGCTTGGACCCCAGCTTCCGTGACACTTGGCTGCCTCGCAGTGAGCTGCTCGCCGTGGTCGAGGACCCCACGGCGCCGCAGACCGCCCGCGCCGCCGCCGCGCTCGCGCTGAAGACCGGCCTCGACGAACACGAGCGGGTGCGCGTGCGTGTTGCCGCTGCGGCGACCGCCGCCCCGAAGGTACGCATCGCGCTCGAATCCGTGGCGGACGAGCTGGCCACGGCCGATCGCGCGGCGGCGCTCGTGTCGCGCGTGGCGCGCTGAGGCCCCTCGCTAGCGCTTCGGGCTCTCGCCGGCCCGCAGCGCGTCCAGCCGCTCACGGCTCACCCGGCGAATGAGCTCTATCTCCGAGAGAGTGCGGTCCAGCACCGCGCGGCGCTCGGTGAGCTCTGCGATCATCTGATCCGAGCGCGCGATGGCCAGCTCCAGCTGCTTGCGCCGGCCTTCGCCGTGTTCGCCGTACAGGTCCAGGTACTCCTGCAGCTCGCGCAGCGTGAGGCCCAGCGACTTGCCGCGCAGGATGAGCTGCAGGCGTGCTCGCTCGCGCCGCGTGTAGACCCGGTTCTGGCCCACGCGCTGCGGGGTGAGCAGGCCCTTCTCTTCATAGAAGCGGATGGCGCGGGTGGTGGTGCCCAGGGCGTCGGCCAGCTCGCTGATGCCGAACACCTGGTCCGCCGTGCTCGCGTCGCGGTGTGCGTCCACGAAGCCCGCGGTGTCGTTGCCGCTGGCTCGCTCGCGGGCGGGCTTCTTGGGGCGTGTGGCTCTCTGGCTGCGTGGCTCGGGCATAGCTCACTGACGGAAGCGGGTGGCAGCTGCCCAATGCAGGAGCCAGTTGACGTATACGTTAACACGCGCTACTCCTGTTCGCCATGGACAAAGCCATTCTCACCTGCGCCCTCAACGGCGTGCTCACCAACCCGAAGCAGCACCCCGTGCCGGTCACCCCTGCGGAGATGGCCGTGTCGGCGCGCGATGCGTACAACGCGGGCGCGTCCATCATGCACATCCACTTCCGGCGGCAGGACCCCAACATGGGGCACCTTCCGTCGTGGGATCCGGCCATCGCCAAGGCGTGCTCGGACGCCATCCGCGAGGCGTGCCCGGGCGTCATCATCAACCAGACCACGGGCACCGTGGGCCCGGACGTGTCGGGCCCCATCGCCTGCATCGACGCCATCCACCCCGAGATCGCGGCCTGCAACGCGGGCAGCCTGAACTACCTCAAGCTCAAGTCGGACAACACCTGGGCCTGGCCGCCCATGCTGTTCGACAACCCCGTGGACAAGGTGAAGAAGATGGTGGTGGCCATGCAGCGCGTGGGCGCCGTGCCGGAGTTCGAGTGCTTCGACGTGGGCATCGTGCGCTCCGTGGAGCTGTTCCTGAAGTCGGGCATGTGCGAGACGGCGCAGTACAACTTCGTCATGGGCGTGGCCTCCGGCATGCCGGTGGACGCCGACCTGCTCACCCTGCTGCTGCGCTACAAGGAGCCCAGCTCGGTGTGGCAGTGCACGCTCATCGGCCGCGAGGAGATCTGGCCGCTCCACCAGAAGACGGCCGACCTGGGCGGCATGCTGCGCACCGGCGTGGAAGACACCTTCTACCTGCCCAGCGGCGATCGCACCACGGGCAACGGTCAGCTCATCGAGGCGCTGGCCACCTGCGCGCGCAACGCCGGCCGTGAGGTCGCGTCCCCCGCCGAAGCGCGGGCCATGATGGGCATGGCGGCATAGGTTAGACTCGCGGCCGTGACCGAGACCCCCCACTCGCTGCCCGCCATCCACGCGCACCACCTGACCGAGCTCGTGCAGCGCTGGCAGGTGGACCCGTCCGAGCTGCTGGAGGGGCTCGGGCTCACGCAGGAAGACCTCACCCAGCCGGACCGGCGTCTCGACATCCCCTTGTTTCGAGAGCTGATTCGGCGGGCCAAGGCCCTCACCGGAGAGCCCGCGCTGGGCATCTACTTCGGGCTCGACATGCGCGTGTCGTCTCACGGCCTGCTGGGCTACGCGGCGCTCACGTCCGCCACGGTGCGCGCGGGCCTCAACTTGGCCGTGCGCTACGTGCCCACGCGCACCACGGCCATCAGCCTGCGCGTGGTGGAGGCGGGAGACCACGCCGCGCTCATCATCGACGAGCACGCGGACCTCGGCACCGAGCGCGACACCATCCTCTTCGCGTTCACCATGGGCATCTGGCAGATCGCCAGCGTGGCCACGGGCCGCGCGGTGGATGGCGAGGCGGACTTCCCGTTCCCCCGCCCGGCATACCTCGACCGCTTCAACAAGCTCATGCCGGGTCGCCTGCGCTTCGACCAGCCCGTGGCCCAGCTGGTGTTCGCGCGCGAGGTGCTGGATCTGCCCATGGCCATGTCGGATCCGGCCGCCATGCAGGTGGCGCGCGAGCACTGCGAGCGGGAGCTGCAGGCGTTGGGCTTTGGCGGCGACATCATCCCGCGCGTGCGCGCTGTGCTGCAGCTGCCCGATGGGCAGGGTTACCGCACCCTCGAAGAAGCCGCGCGCGCCATGCACATGTCCGAGCGCACCCTGAAGCGCAGGCTCGCCGCGCAGGGCACCAGCTTCACCAGCGTCTTGGACGACGCCCGCTGCGAGCGCGCCATGGTCTGGCTGCGCGAGGACAAGCTCTCACACGCCGACATCGCCGAGCGGCTGGGCTACGCCGACGCCAGCGCCTTCTCGCGCGCCTTTCGCCGCTGGACGGGCATGACGCCGGCCGGCTTCCAGAAGCAGGGCCGCGGCTGAGCGGGGAGGGCGCTGGTCCCCGGGCCACGGGTTGGCCCCAACGGACCAGAAAGCGGCCTCCGCTGTCCTCGTAAGCGCGGCCGTGCATGGGCACAGTAGAACCATGCAAACGACGACTCATCCCATCGAGATCCGCAACCTGCGCTTCAACCTGGAGACGGACGTCCCCAAGCACTGGCACGGCGGCGGGCGCGGCGTGACGCTATTCTTCGACAACCTCTCCACCCTCTTCCCCGAGGGCGAGCGCTTCTTCATCGCCAGCATCCGCGCGCACCTGAGCGAGGTCACCGACCCCGAGCTGCGCGCGGCGGTGCGACTGTTCTGCGGGCAGGAGGCCATGCACGGGCGCGAGCACGAGCGCATGAACGCCATGATCGACGCCCACGGCTACCCGGCGGCGGAGCTGGACGCGCGCCTCAAGGTGCTGCTCGGCGCGGTGCAGAAGACGTTCCCGAAGCGCTGGCAGCTGGCCGCCACCTGCGCCCTCGAGCACTACACGGCGCTGCTGGGCGACCTCATCCTGAGCAACCCCGAGATCCTGGCGGACGCTCACCCCGAGATGCGCCGCCTTTGGAACTGGCACGCGGCCGAGGAGAGCGAGCACAAGGCCGTGGCCTTCGACGTGTACCAGGCGGCCGGCGGCAACGCCCCCGAGCGCGGCTTCGTGATGGTGGTGGCCACGGTCATCTTCTGGGCCGTGCTGTTCGACCAGCAGGTGCGCCTCATGCACGCGGACGGCATCGCCACGTCGCCCAAGGAGTGGGTCAAGCTGGGCCGCTTCATGTTCGGCAAGCCCGCGCGCCTGCAGCGCCTCACCGCCCCGCTCCTGGACTTCTTCCGCCCGTCGTTCCACCCGTGGGATCACGACAACAGCTCGGTGCTGGAAGCCTGGCGCCACGGCCACACGGCGGCCGCCGCGTAACCGTGCAGAATCTTACGGCGCTGAGCCACGCGGGCCCCTAAACTCGGAGCCCGATGAAAGCCATTCTCCTCAGCGCCGGACAGGGCAGTCGCCTTCTCCCCCTCACGGCCGACACGCCGAAGTGCACACTCGACATCGCCGGGCAGTCGCTGCTCGAGTGGCAGCTTCACGCACTCGCGGACAATGGCTTCCACGAGGTCGTCGTGGTCACGGGCTTCCGCGCCGCTCAGGTCGAGGCCATCACGGCGCGGTTCGACCGCCTGCCCGTCCGCACGCTGTACAATCCGTTCTACGCGGTGAGCGACAACCTGGCCACGTGCTGGCTGGCGCGCGAAGAGATGACGCCGCCGTTTGCCATCGTGAACGGCGACACCATCTTCGAGGCCGGCACGCTGCGCACGCTGCTGGCGGGCCGAGGCGATACGGACATCACGTTGGCCTGTGACGTGAAGGCAAAGTACGACGACGACGACATGAAGGTGGTCATCGACGACGGCCGGCTGCGTCGCGTGGGAAAGAAGCTCGACCTGGCCCAGGTCAACGGCGAGTCCATCGGCATGATGGTCTTCAACGAGAAGGGGGCTGCGCGCTTCCGCGCGCGTCTCGAGCAGATCATGCGGCGCGACGAGGGCAACTCTCGCTGGTACCTGTCCGCCATCGACGAGCTCGCCCAAGAGGGGGGAGTGGGGGTCTGCAACATCCACGGACACGGCTGGTGCGAGGTCGACAACGGGGCTGATCTGGAGCACGCCGATCGTGTGGTGCGCGGGTGGACGCGGGGGCTGGGCGGCGACGTGAGCGCCGGCACCGGCGGTGCTGGTGCGCCCAGCATGAACCCCACGATCCTGAAGTTCGGATACCCCGACACACTGGTCCGCGCGTACGAGCACTGGGTGGTCCTGGTGCGCCCCGCGCAGGCCACGCTGGGGTCCCTCGTGTTGGCCAGCACCGAAACCGCACGGTCGCTCTCGGAGGTGTCCGCGGCCGGGTTCTTGGAGCTCGCCCACGTCACGCGTGCCATCGAGGCCGCGCTCTCCGCCGCATTCGGCTACGACAAGCTCAACTACCTGCTGCTCATGATGGTGGATCCGGACGTGCACTTTCACGTGCTGCCGCGCTACGGGAGCGAGCGGGAGTTTGCCGGCGTCGTGTTCTCCGACCCGGGCTTTCCTGGGCCCCCGCGCCTCGATCAGAGCACGGCCGTCGACGAAGCCACCCTGCGCGAGCTGGTGACGACGCTCCGCCGTAACTGGCCCGAGTGACTCCCGTGACCGACTCTCCTGCAGTGCATGCGGGTCGCACGTCGCACCTCGCGGCCGACGCACCCATCGCGTTCCTCTGGGGGGCTGTCCTCGGCGTCACCGACGTCCTGGTCGCCGCTCGAGACGGCGTGTGGAGCGCGGCGAACGTCGCACGCGCCGCGCTGGTCGGTGCGTTGGCGCTCGGCGCCATGCTGGCGGTCATCGTGCTGCTCGGACGCTCGCTCTTGTTCTTGCTCCGCCTCACGCCAACGAGCGCAGGGTTGCTCACCCGGGGCGGACGCCTCGTCTCGCGCGCTCATTTGCTCGTCGTGATGACGGTGCTCCTCACGGTGGCGTTCTCTTTCTGCTTCATCGGCCTCCCGGTGCAGCCCCCGTTGGGCCTGCACCGCCTCGCCGCAGGCGGCCTCGTGCTCGCGGCGGGCGCCGTGGTCCTCGTTCTGCTCCGCGTCATGACGAAGCGCCCGTGGTTCGAGCGCGCCGCATGGCTCGTGCTCGTGGCAGTGGCTCTCTTCATCGCGGCCAGTCCGTTCTACGAGTTCTCGCGGCTGTGGCCCACGTTCACTCCGTCGCTCGGCCCGAAGGCCATGATGTCGGCCATGCACTCGGGCGGGCTCGTGATGCTCGGTGTGGTCAGCATCGTCTCGTTCCGCTTCGCGCTCCCGCGGGTGGCCGTTACGCTCGGCGCTCCATCGTCGAGGGCGGCCCTGGCCTTCGTGGCGCTCGCGGTCCTCTGTGTGCTCGGCCTGCGCCCGCTCCTCGCGTTCGCGACCTACAACGACCGCATCCTGCTCCACGAGCGGACCCGCCTGGTCTACCGCGCGCTCGAGCTGTCCGCGCGCCCGTCCGCCCGCATCCCCGTGATCCGGGCTCGAGCGGGGGCCGAGCGAGAGGCCCAATCGTCGGCGCCACGCGTGCGCGGCGTGGTCATGCTCATGGTCGATGCGCTGCGGGCGGACATGCTCGACCGCAGCATGGGCGGCACCCGCCTCACGCCGGAGCTCGCCGCGCTCGAGGCCCGCGGAACGCACTTCGACCGGGCCTACGCCACGGTGCCGGCCACACACGAGTCCGTGTTCGCCATGCTCACCGGGCGACGCGATGGCTTCGAGGACCCCGAGCGCGCCATGCGTGACTCGGTCGGCGCCATCTTGCGGGCTCGCGGGGTGCTCACCGTCGGCATCTACGGACACGAAGCGCTCGAAGACGCGCTGGCACCCATGAACCGCCACGTGTTCTTCGGCAGCGGCCCCACCAACAAGCAGCGCCTCACGGCTGACCTGTCGCTACAAGCCGTGGAGCAGGAGCTGGACGGCGTGGGGGACTCGCCGTTCTTCGTGTTTGCTCACTTCTATGACGTCCACGCGCACTACCTGGACAACCCGGACTTCGACTTCGGGGACGAAGTGATCGAGCGATACGCCGCCGAGGTGGCCTACGTCGACGCGCGGCTCGGGCGCGTCTTCGACGCCATCGAGCGTCGAGGGCTGAGCGACGAAACCGCCATCATCGTGGTCAGCGACCACGGTGAAGAGCTGTGGGACCACGGCTACCGTTGGCACCGCAAGCGCGTCTACGAAGAGTCGGCGCACGTGGTGTTCGACGTGCGCGTCCCCTTCGGCCCGCCGCAGATCGTGGCCGAGCCCGTGAGTCTGCTCGACCTGGCGCCCACCGTGCTCGAGCTGTTCGGCGCGGAGCTTCCCGCGGGGCTCGACGGTCGCTCGCTGGTTCCGGTGCTCGCGGGCGCGCCCATGGACGCCCACCCCGTCGTGGCCGTGGCGGGCGACCTCAGCGCGTTTGCCGTGGTGTCGGGGTCCATGAAGGCCGTGCTGCACCCGTACACGGGCGCCATCGAGCTCTTCGATCTCGCGCGCGACCCACAGGAACTCGAGAACCTGGCGGATGCGCGTGAGGCCGAGGCCGTGCGCATCCTCGACTCGGCGCTCGACTGGCGCTAGCTCGCGGGGCTCAGCGCGCGGGCGCGTCGCTCGAGAGCCACGACTCGATCACGAGGCCACGCGCCTTGTGGACCGCAGCCTGGAGGATCTGGAACGCGTGGACGACGAGCGAGACCACCGTCCAGAAGGCCACGAGGAGAATGCCCTCGAGCGGCCTGCCGACCAGCGTCGCCACCGTGAGGATGGCCAGGTTGGGGTTGCGCCGGGCGGTGATGAGCCGGAACCAGCTGTCCACCGGCCTCCAGATGTGGATCTCGATGCGGAACATGAGCATGAACGCGATCTCGAGCACACGCTGGGCCACATAGCCCGCCATGATCGCCCAGATGGCGAGGGTGGCGTAGGGGTGCGACGCGAACGCCGCGCCGCAGCCGACCATCCACGCCCAATACCAGAACGGCGGGTGAATCAGGTCGATGGAGTGGTCGTAGAAGTCGCCGAACTTGGACCAGTCCAGCGTGACCCGCGCGAGCTTGCCGTCCACCGAGTCCAGCACCGACATGCTCCAGGCGCACACGAGGCCGGCGCCGAAGTGCCCTTCGTGGAAGAGCCACGTGGCGAGGATGGTGAGGATCAGACCCACGGTGGTCACGTGGTTGGGGCGCATGCCCACGGCCGCGGCCACCCGCGTGAGCCAGAGGACGGCGCGCGGGATGACGTGCTTCGTGACGAAGTCGGTGACGCCCTTGTACGAGCCGGCGAACACCTGCTCTTCGATCTGCACGCGCTGCTCGTCCGAGATGAGCAGCACGTAGGGCGTGGCCCGCTTGCGGAGCTGGTTGTTGAACGAGAGGTCCTTCGGGTGGACCACGCGCAGGGACGCCGCGAGCGCGGGCGGGAGGGATCCGGCCACGATGGCGGAGACGGCTGCCGCCTGATTGGCCACGGCGACGTGGAACGCCATGGGGCGACCGTCCTCGAGGCACAGCACGGTGCCGGGGTTGGCCATGAGGTTCACCACCAACGTGGCCTCGAACACGTGGTCGCCGCGGATCACGATCACGGAGTCCGCATCCCCATCGAGCGCGGCGGTTTCGCTCGCATCGATCAGGGTCGCGGGGATGCCCTTCGTGCCGAACAGTCGGCGGAGCCGCTCGTCGCCGGTGAGACCCCAGATGGGAGTCACCGCAGATCCGACGATCAGGGCCCGCGTTCTCGTTGGTGCCGAAGGTTCCTGCTCAGCCATGCGCCCCGGTGTAGCAGAGCTTTCAGGCCAGGCACACGCGGCGGGGGCTCACTTCGAGGGCGGCGCTTCGGCCGGCCAGAAGACCAGCAGCAAGTACCCAAACCCCGCCATCACATAGTTGCGGATGCGCCGCAGGATTCCGACCGTCACGCCCACGGACAGCCCGAGCCCGATGGCCTCGAAGACCACGGCGTGACCGCCTTCGAACGCGCCCAAGCCACCCGGGATGAACACGAAGCTGGTGCTGGCCAGCATGCCGGCCGCAGCCGCGAAGAACGCAGCCTGCAGGGTGATGTGCTTGCCGAGGAGGAACACGATCAACCACACATCGACCGCACGCACGCAGCGGCCGAGGGTGTGCAGGGTGTAGGACATGAAGAAGCGCGCCTTGTGCAGCCGCCAGAAGTCGGAGAGCAGCGCGTCCACGCGCGCGATCTTGGCCATCGTGTTCTCGGACAACTTGATGCGGAGGAGCCGCACGAGGCGACTCGCCTGGACCACGAAGTCGCCCTTGGCCTGGCGCCACACCGCGAAGGACAGCACGCTGACCCACGGTGTGAGCAGGGCGAGGCTGGTCACCACGACGGCGGGGCGGTCTGCGAGGACCCACACGCCGAAGACCGTGCCGACCGTCATGAAGGTCATGCTGCCCAGGAAGAAGATGGTCTTGTCGAGCAGCACCAGCCCCGTGCTCTCCGTCCCGCCGAGGTGACGCTTCAGGAGCATGGCCTTCACCGGCTCACCGGCCACGTTGCCGAAGAGCGACAGCATGTTGACCGACTCCCCGGCAGACCGGATGAGGAAGAGCTTGCCCCAGCCGACGCGACGCTCGGGCGTCATCAGCACCCACGTTCCCGTGGTCTCGATGATGCGCCACGTGAAGGTGACCAGCAGCAGGTAGCCGAAGCCGAAGCCCACCTGCCCGATGTTGTCTGCGACCTGCTTGGGTCCCGCCGCCCAGAGGAAGCCGCTGAGCATGAGCACGCCGAGCGCCGCCAGCGCGATGCGCACCCAGCGCCGCTTCGGTCCGGGCTTCGCATCGGGACCCGCGGTCGTCTCGAGCGCGCTGTTCGTCATGGCGCGCAACGCTAGCAGCAAGGTTCGAGGGGCGCACGCTCGCGCCCCCGCGCAGCGCTCAGCCCACGATGCCGTCGAACATCAGCCGCATGCCGGCGTCCACCCATTGCCGGCGCTGGGCGGGCTCCGTGCGGCCCAGCGCGCGGCGTGCCCCCTCGAACATGAGCGCCACCAGCGCCTCCGAGGTGGGCCCCACGTCCAGGTCTTGGCGCAAGAAGCCCTTGCTGCGGCCGTTGTTCAGGAAGCGCGCCACGAAGAGCGCGAAGGCGTCCATGGCGCGGCTCAGGCGCGCGGCGTCCACCACGAAGCCCTGCATCTGGAAGAAGCGCACCAGGTCGGGGTCGCTCTCGCCGAGGTCGATCATGCCCGTGAGGATGCGCGCCGTCTGCGCGCGGTAGGCCTCGAGGGTGTTGCTGCTCTCGGGGTCTTCCCGGAGGCCCACCGCGGCGAAGCGGAGGATGACGTGGTCGAGGACGGCCACGGCGATGTCGTGCTTGTTCTTGTAGTACCGGTAGAAGGTGCCGTGCCCCATGCCCAGCACGCCTGCGATGTCCGCGATGCCGGCGTCGTGGTAGCCCTTCTCGGCGAACACGCGCAGGGCCGCGGCGAGGATCTCGTCACGGCGCTCGGTCTTGCGGGCCTCGGCGCTGCTCATGGCCGGGAGGCTTACATCCATCACGCCGTGAATCCAGCGGACACGGTGGCCGCGGTGTCTCGCTCCTCGCGCCCCTGCGCGCGGATGTCGCCTTCGTAGCGGGCACGTGCCTGCGCCTGCACGCTGGTGAGCACGCGCTCTTGGCGCACCAGCCGCCGGAACGCCTGCACGGGCCAGGCGGGCAGGGCGCTCTCGATGACGGGGATGGCCCGCAGGAAGCCGGGCACCGACACCTCCGCCGGCCGCGTGCGGCAGCTACGCACGATGGCGCGCGCCACGTCTTCGGGCTGGCTGGGGAACAGGCCCGCCACCGGGATGCCGTCGATGAGCCGCGTGCGCACCGCGCTGGGCATCACCGTGGTGAGCGTGACGCCCGTGCCGCGCAGCTCCTCGCGCACGGCGGCGCTCAGCCCCACCAGCGCGTGCTTGCTGCCCACGTAGGTGGCCAGGCCCGGGATGCCCAGCTTGCCCGCCAGCGACGCCACGTTGACCACGTGTCCGCGGCCTCGGCCGATCATGTGCGGCACGGCCACCTTCATGCCCAGCGCCGGGCCACGCACGTTGATGGCGTGGGTGGCGCGCTCCACCGTGTCCGGCTCGTCCAGGAAGCGGCCCGTGGGCATGACGCCCGCGTTGTTCACGAGCACGTCGAGAGGGCCCACCTGCGTCTCCACGGCTTCGATGAAGCGCTCCCACGAGGCGCGCTCGGTCACGTCCAACGGGAAGGCGTGCGCGTCGGCGCCCAGCTCACGCGCGGCCTCTTGCGCCGCGCTGAAGTCCACGTCGCCCACGCACACCCGCGCGCCCTCGTCCAAGAAGGCCTTCGCGGTGGCAAGGCCGATGCCGCGCGCCCCGCCCGTGATGGCCACCACCGCGCCTCGCAGCGCGAGGGTGGGCGCGGGCCCGCGACGCGCGCTGGGCGCTGTGCTGCGTGCCTGGCCTCGCAGCGTGTAGTGCTCGCTGTCGAAGCGCCGCAGGCGGAAGCGGAGGTCCAGCGTGGTCCACGGGTAGATGGAGCTGTTCCGGCCGTTGCTGTCCAAGTAGTAGCTGCTGCAGCCCCCCGCGTTCCACACGGTGCCCGCGAGGGCGGCCTGCACGTCGCGGTTGTAGTCGTCCTCCACGTCCTTGCGCACCTCGAAGCTCTGCAGCGCGCGTTGGTCCAGCAGCTCGAGCCCATCGGCGATGTACTTGGCCTGCGCCTCGATGAGCACCATGGCCGACGAGTGCCCGTTGCCCAGGTTGGGCCCAATCATGAAGAACAGGTTCGGGAAGCCGTGCAGGGTGGTCCCGAGGTACGCGCGCGGGCTGCCAGCCCAGGCGTCGCGCAGGCACGTGCCGTCGCGCCCGAAGATGAGCTCCGCCGAGGGCGTGTCCGTCACGCGAAAGCCGGTGGCAAAGATGATCACGTCGGCCGGCCGCTCCACCCCGTCGGCGCCCACGACACCACGCTTGGTCACGCGCTCGAGGGCGCTGTGTAGCAGGGTGGCGTTCTCTCTGGTGAGCGCCCGGTAGTAGGTGTTGGACAGCAGAAGGCGCTTGCAGCCCAGGCTGAAGGTGGGCGTGAGCTTCGCGCGCAGCTCCGGGTCGCGCACCTGGCGCCTCAGGTGGCGGAGGCCCACGCGCGAGATCTGGTCCATGACCTTAGGCTTGCGCTGGGCCAGTTGCAGCAGCTCGAGCGCGCCGTAAATGGTCTCGCGGTAGGCCTTCTGGAAGCCCGGCAGGTGGCGGAACGCGGCCTTCTCCACGGGCGGGATGGCGTGGTCGGGCTTGGGCAGCACCCACGGTGCCGTGCGCTGGAAGAGGATGAGCTCGGCCACCTCGGGCTGGATCTCGGGCACCATCTGGATGGCGGACGACCCGGTGCCCACCACGGCCACGCGCTTGCCGCGCAGGGAGATGTCGTGGCGGTACTGCGCCGTGTGGAAGATGTCGCCCGTGAAGCGCTCGATGCCCGGGATGTTGGGAGTCTTCGGCACGTGCAGCGGGCCGGCGGCCGTCACCGCCACCTGCGCGCGGTAGGTCCCCGCGTTGGTGCGCACCAGCCAGCGCTGGCTGTCCTCGCAGAAGCGGGCTTCTTCCACCTCGGCGTTCAGCCGCACGAAGGCCATCACGCCGTGCTCTTCCGCCACGCGCAGCAGGTACGCCTGAATCTCCGCTTGCTGCGCGAACACGCGGTCCCAGTCCGGGTTGGGCGCATAGGAGAAGGAGTACAGCTGCGAGGGCACGTCACACGCGCAGCCCGGGTAGGTGTTCTCGCGCCAGGTGCCGCCCAGTTGGCTGGCCTTCTCTAGGATGACGAAGTCGCGCTGCCCGCGGCGCAGCAGCTCGATGGCCACCCCCAGGCCGGAGAAGCCCCCGCCGATGATGACCACGCGGTGGTCGAGGACAGATGTGGACGCTTGCTGCATGGGCGCTCCTGGTGCGAATGACACGTCATTCCGTTGTCGGAGGTAGATGAATGACACGTCATTCCGGTTCGTGTCAAGGGGGTGAACGGCCAGGCCTTCGAGGCCTATTGGGCACCCCACTCTTCAAGCTGAAGATTCCACACACCTCGCAGCCGATTCGCCATGCTGCAAGCCACTGTGGGCACCCCAGACTGAAGTCTTTCAAGCCGGGGTGCCAATGTCGCTTGAAACAGCCCGATTCATGCTGGCCGGGCGGTCATCACCAGCGCATGCGCGCCAGAAAGCGTGACTGGCAGCCCGGCAGCTCCCTCGGGCAGGGCCGCTGTCTCGCCGCGGTGGACCACCTCGCCGTTGGCGAACTGCACGCTGCCCTCGAGGACGGTCAGGCCCATGGCCACATGGGACCAGGCGGGGAGGGTGCAGGAGCCGGTACCCTCGAGGCGTGCCACCTGGAGCTCCGCCGAGGAGGGATGCTCCGCGAGCACCGTGACGACCGGAAGTCCCGTGAGGACGGGAACTCCTGCTCGGCGGCGGATGGTATCAATGAAGGAATAGCGCGTGACGCGCGCCCAGTCGGTGACTGCAATGGCGTGGTCTATGTGGAGTTCGCGGGCCTTCCCATCTTCGGAGGGAACGCCCGCAGCATCGTAGCGTCGGCCCCAGTCCCAATATCGATACGTCACCCCAGAAGAGCCCGCGATCACGCGCTGCGGCTCCACCAGCGTGACTCCGGCCCCGATGGCGTGTGGGGTGCCCGCCTCGATGAGGAAGAAGTCACCGGGCTCGACTGGGGCGAAATGCATCAACTGAGATACGTCCGCGTTCGCGTCCAGCGCAGCCCGCACCTCGGTGGCGCCCACGCCCTCACGGAAGCCCAGAAACAGGCCGGCCCCTGGGTCGCGCTCCACCACGTACCAGGCCTCGGGCTTGCCGCACTCGCCGGGCCGCAGCCCCACGTAGTCGTCGGACGGGTGGATCTGGACCGACAGGGGCTGCGCGGCATCCAGCAGCTTCACCAGCAGCGCGCAGTCCATCTGCTCCGAGAGCAGGGCATCACCAACCCGGCTTGGGAACTGCGGGTCCAGCGACAGCACCCAGGCTTCGCCCACGCGCTCTCCCGCGGGCAGCCCCAACTCTTTGCCATAGAGCTCCGCGATGCGAGTCCCGCCCCATGGTGTGCGGCTCTGGGGAGTGAACTGGGGCCGCAGCCGCAGGGGACCTTGCCAGTTTTTTGGTGGGGTCATGGATCACATGTAGGTTCGAGGCGAGATCGTCCCAACCCAGGAGTCCCATCATGCGCTACATCGGTCGTGAACGCCGCATCCACCACGTGTTCGTCACCCGCAACACCGAGTACCACGTCCGCCGCAACGAGTGCGTCGCCGTCCGCGACTCGCGCACCGGCGAATGGATGCAGGGTCACCTCGCGCTTCGTAGCCGCGTGTCGGGCGGGCTCACCTTCCTCTCCGCCGGCGGCGTGCGCGCCAGCGACGGCGTGCCGAGCGTGGGCGAGTCGCTCTTCTTCGTGGCCAGCGGCCGCGACCTGGTGACCAGCCCCATCGTGCGCATCGAGCGCCCTGTCCGCGAGATCGTCGAGCAGTACGAGGACTGACAGAGTCCCTCTGACCTCGCGGCGCGTCGTGCTATACCCGCCCGACGTGCTCTTCGATGCCTCGAAATCGATTCGTGTCGTGGCCGCGCTCGTGGAGCGGGACGGACGCTACCTGATCACCCAGCGTCGCCCGAGCGCGGTGCTGCCGCTGCTCTGGGAGTTTCCCGGTGGGCGCGTGGAGACGGGCGAGTCCGACAGCGAAGCCCTGCGCCGTGAGTTCAGCGAGCGCTTGGGCGAAGCGGTGCGGCTCGAGGTTGGCGAGCTGATCTCCTTCGTCAGCCACCCATACGAGCACTACACGGTGGACCTCTACCTCTACCAGTGCGCCTTCGAGAACGCCGCGGCCACGCTGGTGACGCGCGCCGTCAACGCGTTCCGTTGGGTGACGTCCGACGAGTTCGACGCGCTGCCCTTCACGCCGGCCGACGAAGCGTCCATGAACCAGCTGCTGGGAGAGGGGTGACCCGTTGAGCGGGGCCCCCGAGGTCTGCCCAGTCTGTGGCACGCGCATCCCCCCAGGGGCCACGCGCTGTCCCGGCTGCGCGCGCGTCTTCGGCGAGGACAACCGCTGCCCCCACTGCCATGCGGTGGCGGGCGTGCGTGCGCGCGGTGGTGGCTACGTGTGCGTGGCCTGCAACAAGCCGCGCGAGGTGAAGCCCGGCACGTCCATCCTGGGCGGCGGTGGTGGCGAGCCGTTCGCGGGCAGCCTCGAGCCGGCCACGGGGGCTCAGATCGAGTCGGCCGCTGGGCGCTCGGCGGGCTTCGCCCTCAAGGCGTTCGGCATGTTCTCCATCGCGGCCGGTGTGCTGGGGGCCGGCGCCATGCTGGCCATTTTCCCGTTCGGTGCCGCTGCGCTCGTGGCGGCGATGGCCTTCGGAGTCACGGGCGGGGGCGTGGGCGTGGTGTCCATGCTTGCCGGAAGCAAGGCCCGCACGGCGGCCATAGCCCGCGCTCGCCGCCAGGGTGAGCTTCTGGTGCTCAAGCTCGCCGAGCAGCGCGGGGGCGTGCTCACCGTGACCGACGTGGCCACCGAGCTGCGCATCGCCAGCGCCGACGCGGATGCGTTGCTCACCCACATGGCGGCCGATGGCTCGCGCGTGGGGGTGGAGATCAGCCGCGATGGCGTGGTGCTCTTCCGCTTCCTCGAGCTGCAGTCGCGCGGGCCCAAGGTGCGCGTGGCGCCGGAAGACGAGCTGGCGGCCCGCTTCGAAGAGCTGGAGGCGGCCGAAGCCCAGAAGGCCAAGCCCGCCGAGCGCGAGCTCTGACGCTGGGGCAAAGTGACCCACCTGACAGACATCCATGGATGGGGCTTCCATGCGATGTGCTCGGCGTGCTAGCACCGTGGCATGGCAGCAGCAGCGACAGCGGAGTCCGCGCTCCGCATCCGGGCCGCGACCAAGGCGGACTTCGATCAAATCGTCGCCGTGCTGGACCGCTGGTGGGGAGGGCCGTCGCCGGAGCGTGCGCACCCGCTCTTCTTCCACGAGTTCGGTGAGACCGCGCTGGTGGCCGAGGAGGGCGACCAGCTGGTGGGCTTCCTGCTGGGCCTGCACACCACGGGCGCGTCGCCCACCGCGTACATCCACCTGGTGGGCATCCACCCCGACCACCGCCGCCGCGGCGTGGGACACGACCTCTACGGCACCTTTTGCGAGCGCGCACGTGCGGCTGGCGTCCCGCGGGCCAAGGCCATCGCCGCCGTGGGCCACGACGGCCCCATCCGGTTTCACCAGGCGCTCGGCTTCCAGGGCACCGAGGACCCCAATTACGCCGGCCGCGGGCGGGCACGCATGGTGTTCCTGAAGGACCTTTGACGCGGTGCGCAAACTGCCGCTAGACTCGCGCCTCCACTTACTCGAGCACAGCACATGACCTACACCGGGGCCCAGACCGCCCGAACCGCCCGCGAACGACTTGGCCAAGCGCTCGCGTCGCTTCAGCAGCACTCCGACATCCCGAACGATGTCATGGCGGTCGCATCCAACATCGCACAGTCGGTGGGCGCCTTGTTCGAAGCAGAGCGCGCGTCGTCCGAGCTGGACGGACGGGCCTCCGTGAAGAACGCGCTAGGCACGCTGGGTCAGACGCTCGCGCTCCTGCAAGACGTGCCCGAGGTCTACAAGGCCCGGCTCGAAGTGGCCGTGGAGGCCATCGCCACCTCCATGAGCGCGCTCTATCCACTGGCGCACGTGCCGTCCATGCCACCTGCCGCAGCCCAGGCCGCGCACGCGGCGTATGCCGCCACCGCGGTGGGCCACGTGCCGCCCAACGCGCCGGTCCCCAACTTTGGTGGCGCCTACGCGCAGCCTGTGGCGCAGCCCGCCCCGCAGACCGCCCCTCAGCCGGCGCCGCAGCCGCAGACGGCCTACGCGCACCACGCTCAGCCAGCAGCCGTGGCCCAGCCGGCGCCTGCAGCTCAGCCGGCGCCCGCTGCGCAGCCTGCCCCGCGCACGTCGCGCACGTCCGGGCCGCCCCCCGCGCCCACGCCCACCGGTGGCCGCGCGTCGGTCGAGGCCAACATCGGCGCCACCACCGAGAGCAACTTCTTCGTGGGCTTCTCCGGTGAAATCTCCGAGGGTGGCGTCTTCCTCGCCACGTACGAGGTGCTCCCCGTGCGCAGCTCCGTGGAGGTGCTGGTCACGCTGCCCGGTGGCTTCGAGTTCAAAGTGAACGGCTGGGTGCGCTACGTGCGCGACCCGTTCGACTTCAGCGCCGACTCGGACCCAGGCATGGGCATCCAGTTCGAGAACCTCAACGCCCACGACCGTGAGCTCATCATGCGCTTCATCCGCAAGCGCGCGCCCACGTTCTACGACGACTGAGCGGCGCGGGCATCACGCGCATGCGGTCCGTCGCGACACACCACGTGCTCACCGAGCGGGGAAACCTGCCGGTCGTCTCCACCGATGCCCCGCAGCGTGGCGCGGACGCGCGCTCTGGCTTGCCGTGGGTGGTCTTCGTGCCCTCCATCTTTGGTGTGGCCCCCGACCTGCGTGTTCAGATGGCCGAGCTGGGTGACCACGCGCAGGTGCTGGCGGTGGACCCGTTTCACCACGCGGGTGGTGGGCCGCTTCCGTACACCGACTTCGCCCAGGCTGTGGTGCGCCTGCAGCAGACCGACCTGCCGGGCTTTCACGCGGAGCTCGTGGCGCTGCTGAGCGTGCTCACGCCCCAGGCGCCGGTCATCGGGGTGGGTATCTGCTTCGGGGGCCCCTTCGTGGTGCGCGCCGCTGGCGCAGGCCTCTTGGCAGGTGTGGTCACGTGGCACGGCAGCCGCCTCGAGACGCAGCTGGATGCGCTGCGCAGCCTGGCCGAGCGCGGCGTGCCCGCGCGCCTCCACTTCGGCGACACCGACGCCTTCGTGCCCATGAGCACCGTGGACACCGTGCGCGCCGCGCTGGGCGACCGCGCCAGCGAGAGCGTGGTGGTGCACCCCGGCGCCGACCACGGCTTCAGCCACCGCAGCGGGCCCAAGTATCAAGCCGTGGCGGAACGCGCAGGCCTCAACGCCGTGCTCGACCTGGTCAGGTCGTGTACTCCGCGTTGACCTTCACGTACTCGTAGCTGAGGTCGCAGCCCCACACGGTGGCCGAGCCGCTGCCGCTGCCCACGGACACGTCGATGGTGACCTTCTTGCGGTCGCGGATGCTGGCCGACACCCCGGCCAGCTCGAGCGGCACCGCCGCGCCGCGGTCGAAGAGCAGGTAGCCGTTGATCTCGATGCGGATGGTGGCGGGGTCCAGCAGCGCCTCGCGCCCCGGCCCCGGCTTGCCGATGGCCATCACCACGCGGCCCCAGTTCGGGTCGGCTCCGAACACGGCGGCCTTCATCAGCGGCGAGTTGATGATTTGCTTCGCCATCGCCTTGGCGTCCGTGTCGTTGGCGGTGCCGTGCACGCGCGCCTCGATGAGCTTGGTGGCGCCCTCGGCCTGGAAGACCACGTCGCGCGCCAGCTTGAGGCACATGGCGGTGAGGCACGCCTCGAGATCGCGCTCCGCGTCGGGCGACGTGGGGACGCTGGCCGTGGAGAACAGCACGAGCGAGTCGCTGGTGCTGGTGTCGGTGTCCACCGAGATGCTGTTGAACGTGGCGTCCACGGCCCGCTTCACCAGCGCGCTCAGCCGGTCCGTGGGCACGTTCAGGTTGGTGAAGAAGTAGACCAGCATGGTGGCCATGTTGGGCTCGATCATGCCCGCACCCTTGGCCATGCCGCACAGCACCACGTCGCCGAAGCGCGCCGACGCTACCTTGGGGCCGCGGTCGGTGGTGAGGATGGCCGAGGCCACCTCGGGCACGAGGCCCTCGCGCAGCTCGTCGGGCAGGCGCTTGATGGCCGCGTGGATCTTCTCCATCGGCAGGGCCACGCCAATGACGCCGGTCATGGACGTGATCACATCGACGTCGCGCACGCCCAGGCGCTTGGCCACGTCGTTCACGATGGCCTTCGTGTCGTCCATGGCGCTGGGCGTGAACACGTTGGCGTTCTTGCTGATGACCACCAGGGTCTGCGCTTCGCCATCGGCCAGGTGCTGACGGTCGAGCAGCACCGCGGGGCTGCACGAGCGGTTGCGCGTGAAGACGCCCACGGCAGGCCCCGGCTTGGGCAGCGTCACCACCATGAAGTCCAGCTTGTCGGCGTACTTGATGCCGGCCCGGAGCGCCGCGCTGCGGATGCCCTCGGGCTGGTGCTCGAGCGACTCGGTCAGCGTCACGCGGCTGCCGGTGAGCAGCGAGTCGAACGAAAAGCGGGTGGCGTCGGGGTCGCCGTCTCGGGGCTCGTCGACATGGACGAAGGCAAGCTGCGCGTGGCTCATGGGCGTGTATTACGGCTTGAGGCGAAAACCGGCAATCCCAGCGTGCACCCCGTCAGCCGAAGCGCACGGAGTAGACGGGCGGCAGGTTGTTGGCCACCGTGACGAAGCTGTCGCCGGCGTCTTCGCTCACGTAGAGGTTGCCCGTGGTGCTGCCGAAGCAGAGGTGCTGCCCGCGGTTGGCCAGCGCGTGGCGGTAGACCACGTCGAACGCGTTGTCTTGCGGCAGGCCGTTGCGCAGCGCTTCCCAGCTCTCGCCGCCGTCACGCGTGCGGGCCACGAAGAGACCGCCGCCGATGGCCATGCGCTCCGCGTCCGACTTGCCGGGCACCAGCCAGGCGGTGCGACCATCGTGGTCGTCCACGGCCACCGGGAAGCCGAAGTGCACGCCCAGCTCGGGCTGACTCACGCGCTTCCACGTGGCCGCCCCGTCGCTGCTGTAGAACACGCCCGCGTGGTTTTGCTGCCACACGTGGTTGGGCTGCGCGGGGCACAGCTCGATGAAGTGCGCGTCGTGCCCCCACTCGGCCGCGGGGTCCGGCAGGTAGTCGTTGAGCATGCCCTTGTTGCGGCCGCGCCACGACTGCCCTCCGTCGGTGGTCTCGAGCACGCCGGCCGTGGAGATGGCCACCAGCACGCGCTTCGGGTTCTGCGGGTCCACCGCCACGGAGTGGATGCCGGGCGCGAACTCGCCCTCGGAGGCGGGCGTGCCCCACCAGTGCGTGTCGCCGGTTCCGTCGGTGGTGAAGAGGTCTCCGCCGCGTGACTCGTGGTTCCAGAGCGGGCGGTTCAGCTCGAAGCTCTCGCCGCCGTCGTCGCTCACGAACAGCCCGCCGGGGATGGTGCCCACGTAGATGCGGCCGTCCCCGCCGAACGAGATGACCCACAGCTTGAGGAGCGTGGAGGCCTTGATGGGCCGCTGGGTGGGCGCCTCGGCTCCCTCCACGGGCAAGACGTCCGCGTAGTGGCGTGCTCCCTCCGGGTAGACAATCTGCGGGGCGTCTTCCCAGGTGGCGCCGTCGTCCTTCGAGCGCGAGAGCTTGGCGCCCCAGTGACCGTGCCCCAGCAGCGCCCAGAGCGTGCCCGTGTTCGGGTCGCGCGCCACGAAGTTCACGCCCTGGCCGGCGTGCCCCAGGAGCCGCGGCTTCCACCCGCTCTGGTGCTTCTCCACCGCGAACGTGCCCTTGCGGGTGCCCACCAAGATGCGCTCTGCCATGACCTAACCTCCGCTCAGGGACTGCAAGACGAACACGCGCGCGTCGGGCGCGACAGGGTCTGTGAGGTGACGGCGATCCAGGATGCGCTCGTCTCCGATGAAGATGTTCACGTGCGTGCGCAGCACCCCGCGCTCGTCGCACAGGTAGAGCCCGATACCGGGGGCCAGCGCCTCGAGTTCGCGCACCACGTCGGCGGCGGTGCGTGCATCCACCACGAGCTCGCGGCCCTCGAGCTGCGGGAAGAACGTGAACAGGTGCTTCGTCAGGGTGACGGTGGCCATCGGCTCCTCGAGGGGTCGAGACTGCCGATGCTGACGAAGGGCGTCAACGGTTGCGGCGCGCAGGCTTGGCTGCAGCCGGCTTCGGCCGGTTCTTGGCCAGGTAGCTCGCAGCCATGACCCCGCCCAGGCACCCGAACAGGTGACCTTGCCACGAGATGCCTTCTTGCCCCGGAAGCACACCGGGAGCAGCCCACCCCACAAGACCGCAGCGACGATGCTGAGCACGATGGCCAGCGGCTTGCGCTCGAACCAGCCGGTGGTGAGCAGGTAGCCCAGGTAGCCGTAGACCACGCCGCTGGCGCCGATGTGCACGCTGTTGGAGGGAGCGATGAGCCACGTTCCGAAGCCGCCGATGAGCATGGCCAGCACGAACACCACGATGTAGTCGCGCACGCTGCGCAGGATGACCGCGCCCCCCAGGAACAGCATGCCGATGCTGTTGTTGAGCACGTGGCCGAAGCCGCCGTGCAGGAAGGGCATGAACAGGATGCCCAGCAGGCCCGACTGGGTGCGAGGCCGGACGCCCAGGTTGTCCAGCGAAGCGAAGGGGAGCATCGCGTCGATGGCTTCGATGACCCACCACGAGGCGATGACGAAGAGCAGCAGCCACTTGTAGAGGGTCAGCTCTCGCTTGAGCCCCGCGAGCGCGGTGTTGCGTTCACCCATGCGGCGGAGCCTAGCAGCCCGTGAACGGCGCAGCCCGGCGCCGACGGCGGACGAGGGGAACGAGCGCAAGTGCCAGGCCCACGAGGCCCCACGGCGCGGACCCGCTCGCCCCGGGCGTGGCGCTGCAGCGCGGCGCACGCGAGCCCGACTCGGACGACCCTGCGCGGGACTGCGCGAGGGCGCCCTCTTGAGACACCGCCACGTCGGCCGCGGCCGTGGCCACGCGCCCCCAGTGGTCCACCAGCGAAGCGCGCGCGCTGGTGCCGGCGAGGCGATAGTCGTTGGGCGGCCGCGTGCTGCCGCAGTGCCCACCCGCGCCGCCGCTGAACGTGAGGGTGGACACGCTGCCCAGCATGGCGGGTGTGAGGTCCAGCTGGGCCTGCGCGCCGCCCGTGGCGAACACCAGCGCTACCGCGTGCGCGGGCAACGCCGCCGTCACCGGGACGCTGTCCGTCCATTGGCGCCCGCCCCAGCGCCCCTCGAGCTCTTGCTCGCCGTGCACGATGGGCCCGAGCTGCGGCGGAGACAGCGGCGGCAGGGTTACCGCGTCCACTCGCAGCGTCACGGGCTCGCGCAGGCCACCGAGCACGTACTCGCCCGGCGCGAGCGGTGGGGCAGCCTGGTAGGCCATGAGGCCGGGGCCCACCATGCGCCCGCTGAGCGCCTGGCTGAACTCCCCCCGAGTCACCCGCAGCTCGAGCGGCACCAGCGCACCCTGCACCATCTGCGCGGGCGCCCCCGTTCGGTCGGTGACGACCACCACCAGCAGCGGCAGCTCGGGCGGCAGCGCGGCGTCGGTGGGCGTGCGCAGCGTGCCCGAGTACTCCGTGGCGGGGCACATGGCGCGGCTGCCCGCGGGCGACAGGGCGGTGAGGCCCACCAGCACCGAGAGCACCGGGAGGGCCATGATCAGCCACCAGGAGGCGCGCGAACGTTCCATGGGCGGAGCTTAGCGCGCCTCGGCTCGAGCGGGGGAACGGTCGAAAGTAGAACGTGTTTCACTTTTGGCGAGGGGCTGCTACGCTAGCCGGATGAGTGAAGAATGCCCTCGTGGGGACCTCGAGTTCGGCACCATCCCCGGCATGGTCCGGCAGTGCGCCGCCACGTATGGGGACGCGCTCGCCGTGGTGGACGGTGACGTGAGCCTCAGCTTCGTCGAGCTGTCGGCGCGCGTGGACGAAGCGGCCAAGGCCTACATGGCGGCCGGGATCCAGAAGGGCGACCGCGTGGCCATCTGGGCGCCCAACATGTGGGAGTGGATGGTGGTGGCCGTGGGCGCGCACGCCGCGGGCGCCGTCGTGGTGCCCGTCAACACACGCTACAAGGGCATCGAGGCGGCCTTCCTGCTCAAGAAGAGCGGCGCCAAGATCCTGCTCACCGTGTCGGGCTTCCTGGGCAACGACTACGTGGCGCTGCTGGCGGCGTCGGGTGAGGTGCTGCCTGCGCTCGAGAAGACGGTGATCTTGCGTGGCGAGGTCTCGCCGGGCGCCGACTCGCTGGCCACGTTCCTCGCGCGCGCCAGCAGCGTGAGCGAGGCCGATGCCGCAGCGCGCCTCGCGAGCGTCTTGCCCGACGACCTGGCCGACGTGCTCTTCACCTCGGGCACCACCGGCGAGCCCAAGGGCGCCATGTGCACGCACGCCCAAGACCTGCGCACGTTCCGGGCGTGGAGCCACATCGCGGGCCTGCGCCCCGGCGACCGCTACCTGGTGGTCATGCCGTTCTTCCACAGCTTCGGCTACAAGGCGGGCTGGCTCTCGGCCGTGATGAACGGCTGCACCACGTACCCCGAGCCGGTATTCAGCGTGGACGTGGCGCTCGAGCGCACGCAGCAGCACCGCATCACGGTGCTGCCTGGGCCTCCCGCGCTCTACCAGTCCATCCTGATGCACCCGAAGCGCGCGGAGTACGACATCTCGTCGCTCCGTCTCGCCGTCACGGGGGCCGCCAGCATCCCGGTGGAGCTCATCGAGCGCATGCGCGACGAGCTGAAGTTCGACACCGTCATCACGGCCTATGGGCTCACCGAGAGCACGGGCTGCGTGACCATGTGCCGCCAGGGCGACGCCCCCAAGACCATCGCCGAGACCTCGGGGCGCGCCATGCCGGACGTGGAGGTGCGCATCGTGGACGCCGACAATCAACCGCTGCCGCCCAACCAGCCCGGCGAGATCGTGCTGCGCGGCTACAACGTGATGGTGGGCTACTTCGAGGCCGAAGAGCAGACCCGCGAGGCCATCGACGCCGACGGCTGGCTCCACACGGGCGACGTGGGGATGCTGGACGAGGCGGGCAACATCCGCATCACCGACCGCATGAAGGACATGTTCATCGTGGGCGGCTTCAACGCCTACCCCGCGGAGATCGAGAACACGCTGCTGCGCATGCCCGGGGTGGGCGAGGTGGCCGTCATCGGCGTGCCCGACGAGCGCCTGGGCGAAGTGGGCATGGCCTTCGTGGTGCCCGCGCCCGGGGCCACGCTCACGGCCGAAGAGGTGCTGGCCTGGTCGCGCGAGAACATGGCCAACTTCAAGGTGCCGCGCACGGCTCGGGTGGTGGACGCCCTGCCGCGCAACCCCACCGGCAAGGTGCAGAAGTTCAAGCTGCGGGAGGCCCTCGATGCCTGAGTCCGTCTTTCCTGAGGGTGTCGCGCTGGTGGTCGGCGGCAGTGGCGGCGTGGGCCAGGCCATCGCGCTGAAGCTCGCCGAGCAGGGCTGCGACGTGGCCGTCACGTATCGCTCGAAGGAGGCCGCCGCACAGGCCGTGGTCGCCCAGATCGAGGCCCTCGGGCGGAGCGCATCGGCCCACCCGCTGTCGGTCACCGACGAGCCCAGCGTGGGCGCCTGTGTGGCCGCGGTCAGCGAGCGCTATGGCCGGCTGCACACCGTGGTGCACGCGGCCGGCAGCCCCATCGACCAGCCCTACGTCTCCGCGGTCACGCCGGCGCAGTGGCGCGAGGTCATGGACGCCGACGTGAACGGCTTCTTCCACGTGGCGCACCACACGCTGCCCAAGCTGAAGGCCGGCGGCGGCGGGTCCTACGTGTATGTCAGCAGCGCGGGGCTGGCGCGCTACCCCACGGGTGACGTGCTCTCCGTGGCGCCCAAGGGCGCGGTGGAGGCGCTGCTGCGCGCCATCGCCAAGGAAGAGGGGCGCTTCGGCATCCGCGCCAACAGCGTGGCGCTGGGCGTCATCGACGCAGGCATGTTCCATCGCTTGGTGGAGAGCGGGGAGCTGAGCCAGGCGTACCTGGACGCGTCCAAGCGCAACATCGCGCTGCGCCGCTTCGGCACCGCCAGCGAGGTGGCCGAGGCCGCCGCGTTCCTGGCGTCGTCGCGCGCCAGCTACATCACCGGCCAGATGCTCATGCTGGACGGAGGCTACAGCGTCTGAGGCGCGTCAGGCAGGCCGCAGTGTGATCATGCCGGTGAGTGCCTCCACGCCCTTCGGCGCGTTCCACGGCGTGACCATCTGTGCCTCCACCTCGTCGTAGGCAAAGCACAGGTCGAGCGGACCCATGGACGCCAGGTCGAGCGCGAAGCTCACGTCGAGCATGGTGGTCAGGCGCGCGCCGATCACCAGCTTCATGAACGCGTCGGGGGGATGCAGCAGGTTGGTGTCGGCGAACGACACACGCACGTACGGCCGGTGCGGCTTGGGCGGCGAGATGCGCAGCGAGCGCGGATAGCCCGTGGCGAAGCCGAACACGCGCACGGCCACCCGCCCGTGGTTCTCGACGTGGAGCGGGATCTGGAGCGGCGCGCCCGGCGCGACGGGCTCGAGTCCAAAGCGGATTCCCTCGAAGCTGGGGCCCCATGCTGGTTCGGTCATAGCGAGCGCGAGGGTAGCAGCCGTGGCGGGGACGCAAAGAGAAAGCGGGCGGGTCGGTGGCGCTCGGCGGGACGTCCGCTCCACGTGGGCGTGGGCGTGGGCGTTGTCGGCGACGGCGACGGGTTGCGTCATCGCGAGGTGGGCGGATCGGTGGGATCGCGCTGTGCCGTTGATGCAAGGGGATGCGTCGCCGTCGCCGTCAAAGATCAGGACAACGACAACGACAACGACTATCGACACTGCCAGTTTGCACCCCGAAGGGACCGCCGGGTTTTCAGGATCATGGGACCAGGGGAAGGTCCGACGACAGTGGGCTGAGCATGCCGTCTGATGGTCGCGGTGTCACGTCCGGAGGAGCGGGAGGCGACGACGTCGGGGGCTACCGTCGCTTCTTCCGGATGGGGTGGTCGGGCTTGGTGATGGGGACGCTGGGC